>CANTHI010000023.1 GCA_947653505.1 uncultured Eubacterium sp. | reverse complement strand
TCTGTGGTACCGGACGGGCGCGACACCTACTTCGCTTCTGGCGTTCCGCCAGCAGCTAAAGGTGCCGCTTCGGCTTCGCCGCCTGTGTACCCTGCAGAATACTAAGAGATTCTAACATTCTTCCAAAGTCACACTGAAACAGGGCCGGTTCCCTCATCCAGCTGTTTTTCACAAACTTTGCGTCAAAAAAATGGGGTTCCGCGAATACCGGAAGCAGCTGGACGCCGAAATCGCCCCGGCACTGCGCTTACTTGAAGAATTTAAGAACACCTGTGCAGAAAGTCAGGAAAAACCGGCAAATCTTTAAACAGTTCAGTACAAGTTAACAATTCCCAACACCGGCTGATACATCCGGTAAAAATATCTATAGGAGTCACTTATGGAACATTTTTTAATGAAACCAAAAATTGATTTCGCCTTTAAAGAAATCATGGAAGATGAAAAAGCACGCACCGGTTTCCTCGCTGCCGTCCTGCAGCTGGATCCCCGCGATATCAGGGAAACACGCATTCTGAATACCAGCCTGCGCAAATCCCACGAAAACGACAAACTCGGCATCCTTGACGTCCGGATTCTGATGAACGACGATACACACATTGACACCGAAATCCAGCTTTCGAAGCTCAGAATCTGGGGCGACCGCGCACTGTTTTACATTTCCAGAATGTATACGGACCAGATCGGAAAAGGACAGACCTATGACGTTTTAAAAAAATGCGTCAGCATCAGTATTCTGGACTTTGTCCTGTTTGAAAATGAGCCGGAATTTTATTCCCACTTCCATATTCTGGAGGATACACGCCATTTTATCTATTCCGACAAAATGGAGTTCCATGTCATCGAGCTTCCAAAGCTTCCCGGAGAACTGCGCGAAGACTCCGGCAGACTGGAATTATGGGCGGAATTTATCAACGCTGAAAAAAAGGAGGACTTTGAATTGATTGCTGAAAAAGACCCTTATATACAGAGTGCTTATAACCAGTTACAGCTTATCAGCCAGGACAGCCAGAAACGTCTGGAATATGAAGCACGCCAGAAAGCCATCCTTGACCATAACCAGTCCCTGTCCGAGGCTGAACAGCGCGGCAGGGAGGAAGGCAGGATAAAAGGCAGGGAAGAAGGCAGGAAACTCGAAGCGGTTTCCATTGCCTTAAAGCTGATTGCACTCGGCTTTGATGATGCATCCGTTTCCAGCGCAACAGGTCTTTCGCCTGATGAAGTGTCATCTTTACGCAAAAACCGCGGGCAGCTTTAGCCGGCCCGCGCATACATGCATGAACGTTTATGATTAAAACCCTGCGGCAACAGTGCCGGAAACACTGCTGCCGCTATGCAAAGCGTATATTAACCATATCAGATATAGCATACACCGTCTACATTTTTATTATAGCACATGCAGGCGGGAAATAAAAGGAAATGCAGGTGATTTTTATGAGAAAAAAAGAACCCGGCACAGACCGGCCTGTGCGGTCAGCCTTATTCTCCGTGTTTCAGGTAAAGAACAAAAGTTAAAGAGGGCTTTCGCTGGAAGCACAGCAGGAACGTCTATTATCGCTGCAACCAGCATTTTCAGCGTGGCAGGTGCAGCCATGAAAAAGAAATTCGTGAAGACTATCTGAAAGAATGGCTTTTTGACCACCTTGCAAAAGAACTGGAACGCTACAAACTGGACTGTGAAGTGAAAGCGGCAAAGAAAAAGCGTGCATTGTGCGGCACGGATAAAGCTGCAATCAAACATAAACTGCAAAAATGAAAAGAATTATATGTAAATGAACTTATAGACCTTCAAGAATATAAAAAAGATTACCAGATATACACATCCGCATTGAACCAGCTGCCGGAAGCCGTGGGCGAAAAGTCCCCGGACTTTTCCGCTGTCGAATCAATTCTAAACAACAATTTCAAAAAAATCTATGAAACGCTAACCTGTGAAGAAAAGTGCACGCTCTGGCGGTCCGTAATAAAAGAAATCAGGATTGACAGCGAAAACAATATCACGGGTATTTCTTTCGGGTAGTGTTGTACTAATGTAACACTACCCGTGACGTTGGAAGAATGTATAGAAGCTCTTAGTATTCTGCACAATACACAGGCGGCGTAGCCGAAACGGCACCTTTAGCTGCTGGCGGCAGCCAGAAGCGAAGCAGGTGTCGCGCCCATCTGGTACCGCAAACTGCACAGAATACTTAGGCACTTAAGAACATTTTCTTGCACAAAATGGCAAAATTTTTCTGTATTTCCAGATCCGGATGCGGATAGCTGCCTTGACCTTTCGGGGCTTTACGTACCCTGTTTCATTTGTACAGTCTGTTTCAAAAGCATGAGGGATGGCAGGCCACACAAACATACAAATTGATACAGTTTTGCCATATATTCGAAAAACAGCCTCGCACCTTTAGCTGCTGGCGGCAGCCAGAGCGAAACAGGTGTCGCGCCCGTCCGGTACCACAGAGCAAATGCAGAATACTTAGAGATTCTTACATTCTGGAAACCGGAACAATGAAACAGGGCCGGGTCCCTCATCCGGCGTCCGGGAGGCCGGTTCGTACCGTTCTGGTTTATCCAGGTTAAGGCTTCCTGCATTCTGGAGCGGACACAGCAGACGGGACAGATTCCCTCTCCCAGCGTCCGCGCAGCCAGAATACAGCAATTTCATCTGTGCGCCCCTGCGCATAAAAAAGCATGGAGCAGAAATTACTGCTTCATGCTTTTTCATTTCTATACTGTCTTATTCAAAAATACAGCCATCCGGTTCTGTCCCCCGGCGGTCATATACTCAAACGCCTGCTGCGCATCACCCTGTGCGGTATCTGACTGCTGATAAGTATTCACACGTCCGTGCGCATCCCTGACTTTCATCGTCAGTACCTTCGCTGGTTCTGGTGCCGGCTCCTGCACAGGTGCTGTCTGCGCGCTGCTTTGCTGGTTCTGGTTATCCGCGGAGCCTGCGTCTGCTGTCTCGCCCGTCAGCTTTTCATAGATCACTCTTGTAAACAGCTGCAAAAATTCCAGATAATCTTCGTAATCAAAATACTGGTTCATAATTTTTTGCAGCGTATTGGCCGGACTTTCTGTCGTCTGTGCAGACGGCCATACGGAAGACGTACCTGACGCAGTCCCTGACCCTGAACCAGATGCAGAACCAGCGCTGTCTGGTATCGTAACGCCTTCCTCCAGATATCTCAACACTTTTACCACATAGTTCTGCGTTTCCTGAAATGGCGGAATCCCACCGTATTTGTCCACATTACCGCTTCCGGCATTATAAGCTGCCACCGCAAAAGAAAGATTTCCATTATATTTTTCAAGCAGCCGGCTGATATACTGCGCTCCGCCCATAATATTTTGTTCCGGATCATAAGCGTCCGTAACGCCAAGCGAAGCCGCCGTCCCCGGCATCAGCTGCATGATTCCCATCGCGCCGCAGTGGGATGTCGCACCCGCATGAAAATTGGACTCAGCCTTTGCCATTGCTTTCAGCAGATCTTTGGATACATGATAGGTATCAGAAGCTTTCTGGAAAATCTGCTCCAGATAGTTTCCATACCCCTGTGACTGATTGATATAATTGGAAAAATATGTACCTGTCGTACCTGTATTCTGCTCTGTAACAACCGGTGTCAGAGTACCATCTGCGTTTACTACAGAATTTACATTCATAATACCTGCTTTTCCTTTCTTAACCTTACTTCTGATACAATTCGTTACTATTCACGGCCTGGGGCCGCTCATAGTAACGATTCGGGGCGATATGGAAAGTTTGCTTCGCAAAATCGCCCCTCACTCCTGAATCATATTACAATTCCACTGATACAATTTGCTGGTGCAATTCTATTCCTGCCCGGTGCCCACCGTAGCTGTGACAGGAACCGATGTTCCTGTAAGCAGAGCCGCAAATGTCTCGATCTGCTCTCCGGTAATTAAGATTTTTGCCTTTTTATGTATTTTTGCAAACGCATCCGTACCGATTTTTTGCAGACTGTCTGCATGAATTGTGACTTTCTGCAGCTTTTTACACTGATAAAATGCTTTTGGTTCTATCTGCGCTACCTTTGCCCCGATCGTAATTTCCTTTAATTTTGCTGATTCCGAAAAAGCACATTCCGCGATCTGAACAACCTGATACTGTGTCCCGTTCCATTCAATCATCTCCGGCACTGTGACCTCTGCGCTGTCAACGGCATATCCGGTACAGGCTGCCGTTTTGCACTCCTGATCCAGCACCCGGTACATCAGACCATCCACAACCAGATCAAACGGCTGTTCTGCCTCTGATTTCACAACCGTCAGATTTTCCGGCTTTTTTACATACCAGCATCTTCCCGCGGACTCAGCTGTAATAGACGCCTGCGCAATCGGATATCTGCCAGATGGCTTGTCGTTGGAAGGATCTGAGCAGTAAAAGATCCCGTCTGTATAATCTGTCACCAGTATCGCATGCGGCTTGCGCGCATTATAAATCACAATCCCCTCCGGATGGGAATCCAGCATCCGGACCAGTTCATTCGCGGATGCCAGCTTTTTATGTGCAACCGTAACTCCCGCCGCGGTAAAATTCCACTTTAAACCGGTTTTTTCCGCCCAGGCATATTTCCGTACCGACTGCTCCGTAATCTGTCTCCATTCCTGATTACCCGAAAGCATGGCAGCCCTGCGGATCATCATTGTACTCGCGGTCAGCGTACAGACGTGCGCCTGCGACTGCTTTAAAAACACTTCCCTTTCATTTAACTGCGCAAATGTCACGACCGCCTTTTCTTCTGTCTGCTGTTCACTTATGCTCTCAGCCTGTCCTGCTGTCGTCTGTGTAAACAGGCCAAAAAGAAAGGTCAGACAAAAAAATCCTGCCAGAATTTTTCTCATAGACCTGCTCCGCCCGTGATTCCGGCGGTTCCATCCTGCCTGCTGCCGTCTGATGTCTGTTTCCCCAGCCTCCTGCTGCGCAAATATGTCTTTCATAACGCCTCCTGCAAACTATTTCTATTCTACTTGTACCAGCCCCAATATCAATAGTTTACAGTAACTTGGCGTATATGACAAGTGGATATTTGAAGAAAATCAAAATTTATGTTACTATTGAGGGCCCAGAGCCGCTCACAGCAACAATTCAGGGCGATGTGCGCCCTCACTCCTGAATCATGTTCTCACGGAACGCGCAGCTGGTGCGCCCATCTTTCTTTACCCTGCCTGCCACAGCAAAACATGCTTCTCTGGCGTACCATAACAAATTTTCTTTATACGCACTGTGTTCCCATCCGGCAGCACCGCATCCAGAGAACCGGCATAGATTCCTTTCGCATTCGTGCCCGCACCATTTCTGACCGGAATCAGGCCGCGTTTAAACGTAATATACAAAATGCCATCCTCTTTTGTTAACAGCTGCGTGGAAGTCGCCTTATATCCGTCTGTCGTCTCGATGTGCACCGTAAACTCATCCTTTAAAACCTTTGCATCCGCCTTTACTGCCCCGGGCGGAACCACGGCCAGTGGCCAGCGGACCATGCCCCAGTATCCGGCACACAGCAATGACACAAGGCAGGCTACCATACAGAAGCCTTTCCAAAAGCTTCTGAGGACCGACCGTTTCCATACCGCAGCCATATCCCGGATCAGCCGCTCCCCTTCCTGTTCCTGACTGTCGCCCGTCTGGTATTCTATCTGCATTTTTTCAAGCATCCTTCTGCAGTCCGGACAGCTTTTCAGATGTGCTTCCACGATTCTGCGACTGTCCTGCGAACAGACCCCGTCGTAATATAAAGGCAGCAGATCACCGGCTACTTCACAAGATATCTTTTCCATTGCTTTCCTCCATTTCACAGCTCAGCTTTAATTTTGCCCGATGGTAAGTCACCCGCGCCCAGTTTTCTGTCTTTCCGAAAATATGGGCTATTTTTTTAAATGGCAGCTCGCCAAACACACGCAGCATAAATACTTCCTTATATGGCTCTTCCATCTGATGCAAAAGTTCATGAATCCGCATCGCATCTTCCTTATCACACAGCATCCGTTCCAGCGGATCGCAGGAAAAAGGCTCCTGCTGCATCCGTTCCGCGTCATGCGCTGCAGCGCTTTTTTGCATATTGCAGACAGACGCCGCCAGATCCTGCCGCCGCTTCTGCTTCTTTCTGCTGGCGTAATATATATGTTTTGCGATCTGGCAGAGCCATACCGTCATCCTGCATTCACCCCGGAAAGACGACATGTTTTTCATTGCCTGAAAAAACGTCTCCTGTGCGATCTCTTCTGCTTCTGCCGGATCACGGCACATAGACAGCAGATACCGGTACACATCTTTAAAATACAACTCGTAAATCTTTTCAAACGGTTCCACCAGACGCCTCCTTTTTACAAAATCATCCAATGCCGCTCACTGGTTTCTGAGCTCTTTTAAAAAATCCTGCCGGCTCATCCGGTTCCAGCTGACCGTTACGGCAGCCGCCGTTGTTATGGCAAGCACTCCCGCAATCTGGACAAACTGCCCCAGAGGCAGTGAAAAATCCACCTGCCAGACATTACGGTAAATACGATAAATAATATAACACAATCCACAGCAAACCGGTACTGCAGACAGCATCGCCCATAAAAAGCCGCGCAGACTTTCCAGAGCCAGAATCGCGGCCAGATTCCGTCTTGTCTGACCAACCGACCATAAAACAGCCAGTCCATGCCTGCGCTGCATACAATGAAACAGCACCATACTAAATACATGGATCATTGCCATGAAAAACAGATTCCCGCAGACTGCCAGAAGCGCCAGATGAATTTCCCACAGGGAATCATACCAGATCTGGTATTCTTTCCGGTCATCTGACAGCACGCCTGCCGCATCCGTCCCAAGCTCCTGCCGCAGCTTTACATACATTGTTTCCTCTGTGTCCGCAAATAACGCACGGATATACATCCCCTGCCCCTCCCGTTCCGGATCCGGACAAAATGCGTCCAGCTGGCTCAGCGGCAGAATCAGCGTGACATTTTCTGAATGGATGCCCTCCGGAAATTCCTCACAGCAGACAGCCGGCTCCGTCCATTTGCGTTCATAAGACTCATCCTGCAAAATACCAAAGAATATTTTCACTTCAGAAAGCTCCAAAACTTTCCCACCAGACTGTGCTCCACACTCTTTCAGCAGCGCAGTTTCCTGAAACAGCTGGCTGGCATGTGCCTGATATCTGGTCCGGTTTTTATATCGATTGACCAGAACCGGAGCCGCCTGTATGTCTGCCGGAAGTTCCCGCTTTGAAAAAACACTGCCTTTCAGATATCTTTCATAGCAGTCGTCGTCCAGAAAATAAATATCACTGTCTGCCTGAAACACCTGCTCCCGGGTCCAGCCAGCCTTTTGCAGCATCCCTGTCAGATCACTGCTCAAAAGCTCTGACGCAACAGACGCAGTCCCCCTTACGCAGACATAACCCACAGACGCGGCAGTAATGGCTGCCCTCAGATTCCTGCATTCCGTAATCCCTTTCTGCAGCTGCTCCCGCTCCTGCGGAATACAGGTATAGCTGATGCCATACTTTTCTGTAAGCCCTGCCCGGTCTGCCTCTAAATTCTGTCTGATCAGATCCGCTGCCGGCACATACAACAGAACCGCTGCCAGTATCGTATACGTAATCCTTCTCTGCCTCCTGCGATCGGACGAAGCATACTTTCCAGCCATAAACACCGCAAAAGAAAATTTATCTGTCCGCCGGATCTTTCCTGTCTGTATCTTCATGGCAACAGGCGGAGCACCCGCACCAGATATCTGCAACGGCTTACGAACTGCACGCCATACCGGCAGCACCCCGCAGCCGAAGGAAAGTACAGTTATCCATCCCCAGATACCGGCCATCATCCAGAAAGGCATCTCCAGACGCAGCCCGGCCAGACTCTCCATAAACGTCAGCGCTACGCAGCCCGCCAGGCCAGCCACAGCCGTAAGCAGTCCTGTATCTGCCGCTGCCAGAAGCAGCATCTCCTTTCCTGTCGCGCCAAGTATCAGAAAACGTTCCATGCTCTTCCACCTCTGCGCAAAAGCCATTGAAAACAGGTTCCGCACCAGCGCCGCAGCGCACGAAAACACCAGCACCAGCAGCACCACAGCCAGTAGCATAAGAATTACCTGTCCGTAACCATACGATACCGTCCCCTCCTTTTCTCCATGCACCTGCTTCCAAAAGTAACAGCCCAGCCCGCAAAACACCTGCAGCTGAATACCAGAAAACAAAATACAGCTGAACACCGCAGCGCTTCTGAGTTTCTGCCTGTACAGCAGGCGCAGCGTCAGCCATAAAAAGCAGTGTCTCTTCCTGATTGTTTCCTTTATTATGTTCTTTTTTCCCATTTCTTCCCGACTCCTATCCTCCCTCATTCCGGCCAGTCTCCTATCCTTTCTCACTCTGGCCAGCCTTTCCCATTCAGATAATCCTCACAATTCTGGCAGCCACTCAGGCAAGTCCCAATATTCCTGGGAACCGGCCCCATAAGCGCAAACTTAAGTGTAGAATGGGACAATTTACACAATGTGTTACATTTTTTACTTAAGTCCGCTCCTGCATCTGCCATCCCCTGCCTGCACAATCCTCCCATCCCGCAGGCAGATTCTGCGGCTGGCGGCCTGCGCGGCTGCCAGATCATGCGTAACGAGCAGAATTGTCATTCTTTCCTGCCTGTTCAGATACGAAAACAGCTCCAGAAGCTCATCCCGTTTCGCGGAGTCCAGATTTCCGGTCGGTTCATCTGCCAGAAGCAACTCCGGCTGCTGGATCAGCGCCCTGCCAACTGCTATTTTCTGCTGCTGTCCACCGGAAAGCTGTGCCGGATACAGATTCCTCTTCGGATACAGACCCAAAAGCTGCAGGATCTCTTTTACGTACATGCTGTCCACTGCCGTCCGGTTCATCAGTGCTGGCAAAATCAAATTTTCCTCTGCTGTCAGCTCCGGCACCAGATTATAAAACTGGTAAATAATGCCTGCCTTTTTTCGACGATACAGCGCCAGTGCATCCTGACTTTTTTCATACAATGGTTCTCCATTAATCCGGACATCCCCGGATGATGGCCGGCACAGCCCTCCGATAATATGCAGCAGCGTCGATTTTCCGCAGCCGGAAGGACCTGTTATGGCTACAAACTCCCCTCGTTCTGCCGTAAAAGACAGATCTGAAAGCGCCCCTGAGGTTTCACTTCCATCTGAATAAGCTTTACAGACCTGTTTCAGCTCTATGCAATGCATAAAAATCACCTCCTGTATATAAGAGAAGCTTTGATGAAATTCGTTACAGAAAAATAAAATTTTTCATGTATCTGAAACTGAAACGTGGTATGATAAAAGCAAAATCTTCGGGGAGGTTTGGAATATGGGTTCTTTATTATCGTCCACAAAAAATACGCGTGCACTTCCAACAGGCACAAACCGTTATATCAGAAGTGATTTTCCAGAGCATCTGACCGGTGAAGAAATCCGGTGGTTATCAGAACAAAACATTACTACGATCGTGGATCTGCGCTCAGATGATGAGGCTGCCATAAAACCATGCAGTCTGAAAGACACGACAGGATTCAGATATATTCATCTTCCGGTTACAGGCGGCGGTAATACACCCGGATCACTGGAACATCTGCATAAAGTCTATCAGAATATGATTGATGATCAGATGGAACACATTATTGATACCATCATGCATGCAGAATCTAATGTCATGTACTTTTGTAGTGCGGGCAAGGACCGGACAGGCGTGGTATCCGCGCTTATTCTGAAACGTCTTGGATTTAGTGATGAGGTAATTATTGACGACTATATGAAGTCCAAAGATAATTTAATGGATGTTCTTACTGCCTATGTGAAGCATCATCCTGAAGTGGATATAGAGATTATTATTCCGCACAGGGATAATATAGAGCAGATACTGAAGGAACTGTGAGTAACTAATATGACAGAAGCTGTCCCGAAATAAGGAACTGTAAAGAAATAATCTGATAAAGTTACGCCGTACAGCGTGCCCCTTTGGGTATTTTTCTTCGAGAATGCCAGGCAAAAATCAGGTGCATACCCGAAGGGGGCACGCTGGAACGGGCTATGTACCTGATTTCCCTGCAATGTTATCACAAGACGCATTTTTCAGCGAAGGCTCCGAAATGGCTCCATTTTGAAATACTTATCTACTGATGTACCATCCTTTAACCACTGACATGCCTTTGTATCTTAATCATCAGAGTCCATACTCAGACATAAGCTGCTCTTGAAATTCCTTATCGTTTGCAGCACGTTCCAAAACATCGAACCGCTTATCCTGCACCAGCCGGGCAAATAATCTGCTGATCTGCTCCCGGCCCCGTTCTTTCCCCCGTTCTTCGCCCCGTTCTTCTGCTTCCTGCATCGTCTGATTGTAATCCAGAATTGCTTTCTCACGGGCCTCGTACTCCAGACGTTTCTCTCTGTCCTGACTGATCATCTGCAGCCGCTCATACGCACTTTCTATATACTGGTTTTTCTGCGCAATCACGTCAGACTCCTCCTTCCGTTCTGAATTAATGAACTTCGCCCAGAGTTCTATATCGCTGCTGTCTTCTTTCAGTTCCTTTGGAAGCTTTGGCAGTTCTATGCCTGGTACAATATTTATTTTTCAGACTCCTGGCCTTAAATCCCCCGGAACACAAAGGAAAACTCCAGCCTGTGGCTCACATGAATCCGGTACTCCGGCCGTACCCTTGCGCGCCAGCTGTCATCTCCGGCAACGCCCATCTGCGCCAGCGCAACGCGCACAACTGTATGATGCACATTTGGAAGCTCATAGGCATGCAGCGCATGCTCCATTTCATGCGGCGTATACGGCAGCGCGGAAAAATTCATCGCATCTCCCGCAAACAGCATGCCCCTGCCTCTGTAATCAGTCACCGTAGCATAACGGACTCCCATTTTGTTGCCGCACTCCTGCGGAACGAGATATTTTGCCAGATTATCTGCTACCCTGTTTTCATAAATGCTGAGCTTTGCCCCTTCTTTGCGGTCTGCGTAAGTCTCTGCCGGACCGAGTCCGTACCATCTGACATGATCGTAATCCGCGTCCAGCGTAAACATCATGCCAAACTCCGGCATATCACCCAGCTCTTTCACCGGATCATACGAAAGCTTTGTCTGCACCGCGCCGTCCCCGTAAACCGTATAGGATACCTCGCAGGTACTGTGCGGCGTCGTCGGCATATGATATACAAAGGTAACGGTTACGGTATTGTCCGCTTCTGCTACTTTCAATGGATTGTCCACAAAAGCCGTATGGTATGCATCGTCTTTTTCCGCGTCAATATCTTTATGGCTGATATACATGCTTGCAATCTTCCACTGCGCGTAACGTGCCGTCGCAAGGCTGCCAAGATCATTGTCTACCGGCGCACGCCAGAAATTCGGCATTGGTATTTTTTCAATCATCTCCGTGCCAGCATACCGGTATGACGCCAGACCGCCGTTTAACATGGAAAACAGCACCTCAAACCCTTCGCCCTTTACACCGACATTCAGCTTGCCATGAATGACCCGCAGCGGTTTTTCGCTTTTTTTCCATACAAATGGTTTTTTATAAATCTTCTGTCCAAACGCAACCTCATGACCCGCTTTCGCCCAGCGTGTATCTTCCTTTAACCGGAACGAAATGGTTATGGCATATTCCGCATCCTGATGGTCTTCAAACGGAAGTGCAAACTGTGCTTCTGACAGCGGTTTCACATCGATGTCCAGCGGTTTTTCTTCTATTAAAACACCGTCCCTTTGCAGAAGCGCCACACACTGATACGCACCCGTAGAAATAAACAGATGCTTATTTACCACGGTAAACGTATCCGCGTCAAACTTCACGGAAATATTCTGATAATTATACTTCACTTCCTGCATTTTCGGAGAAGCGTCGCGCTCTCCTCCGTATACAATCCCATTGCCGCTAAAATTATAATCCGTCGGACGTTCCCCGCAGTCACCGCCGTATGCCTGAAATGCTTCCCCATAGCGGTTCTTTTTCAGAAGCGACTGGTCGATATAGTCCCAGATAAAACCGCCCTGGTACCGCGGCTGCGTATCCGTCAGATCGGTATATTTATGCATTCCTCCGCAGGAATTGCCCATCGCATGCGTATATTCACAGCAGATAAACGGCTTGTCCGGATGCTCCTGCAAAAAGCTCTGGATCTCTTCCACTGACGGATACATCTGACTCTCCATATCACTCGTTTCATTATAACGGCGGTCATGGAACACCCCTTCATAATGTACCAGACGATACGGATCCAGTCTGCGGAACAGCTGTGACATTTCATAAATTACCTTTCCGCCATAAGACTCGTTGCCACATGACCAGATCAGAATCGACGGATGGTTTTTATCACGCTGGTAGCACGAATTGACACGATCCAGCATCGCACCCATCCACTCTTCATGATTCTCCGGCACAGCCATCCCAGGCGCATCCAGTCCGCGGGACACGGCATCCCACGAGCCATGCGACTCCATATTGTTTTCCGCGATCAGATACAGCCCATATTCATCACAAAGCTGATAGATTCTGGAATCATCCGGATAATGACACGTACGGACCGCATTGATATTATTGCGTTTCATGGTCAGAATATCCGTCAGGATTTCCTGATCTGATACGGCCCGTCCTGTTTTGGACGAAAACTCATGACGGTTTACTCCCTTGAATACAATCCGCTTTCCATTCAGGCACATCAGCCCGTCCTTCATCTCAAACCGGCGGAATCCGACTTTTTGTGGAATCACCTCCGTCAGGTTTCCGGAAGCATCCGACACTTCCAGCATCATATCATATAAATATGGCTCCTCCGCGCTCCACAGCTTTGGATGCTCCACCGGAAACACGAGCCGCGTCCCAGCAGGCGATGCCGCCGCTGCTTTGTCCTGCCCGTCCTGTGATGCTGCCGCTGTCTCTTCCTGCGCAGACAATGCCACTGTCTCCTCTGCCAGCACCTGCCTGCCGTCCGATACGATGACACGGACACTTCCTGCCCCGGTTGTTTTCAGCGTCAGATTCAGATTTGCATGGATCAGATCCGGCTCTACCACCGGCTCCGTCTTCAGATCCCATACGTGCGTCTTTGGAATGGTGTATAAAAATACACTCCGGTAAATACCGGAAAACCGGTAAAAATCCTGATCCTCACACCAGCTGCCGGACGTCCATTTAAATACGCTGACTGCCAGCTTATTTTCCCCTTCTTTCAGGTATGGCGTCAGTTCAAAATCTGACGGCGTAAAGCTGTCTTCGCTGTAACCGACAAACTGTCCGTTCAGCCATAATGCCATCCCGCTTTCCGCTCCCTGAAAAGAAATACAGACCGGATTTCCCACAAACGACTGCGGCAGCGTAAAGTATTTTACATAGCTGGCAACCGGATTGAACTCCCTTGGAATCTCATCCGTCCAGATTTCCTCCCTGCCATCCCACGGATACTGCACATTGGCATACTGCGGGATATCATAGCCCTCCATCTGGATATGCGCCGGCACACGGATATCCGCCCACGGACGACAGTCATATTCCGGCTGTTCAAAGCCCGGAACTGTCTGTGCGTAATTGCGCGCATAGTGAAACTTCCAGATCCCATCCAGCGAATAACGCAGCCCCGTCTTTTTTTCCAAAGCCTCCTGTCTGCTGGCATAGCATATATGGTCCGAATGCGCATCCAGCCTGCCTGCCGCAAAATATTGCGGATTTTTTACCTGTTCATAATTAAAATCTGGCATAAAAGCCCTCCCTTTCCAGACAACAAAGCAGACACCTTCCACACCTGCTGCTGTCATAAATAAAAATACCGTTATGGATGCATCCATTATAACGGTATTTTTCCCTATAGTAAAGATATAATGTTCAAAATGTCACATATTGGCTATGCGACACCGGGAGAGGAACTTTGCCCCGTCTGCTGTGTCCGCTCCAGAATGTAAGAAGCTCTGACCTGGATAAACCAGAACCGTATAGACTGGCCTCCCGGACGCTGAATGAGGAAAGCGTTACATATAGTTGTTTGCAGCTGTTTTTGAATGTCTTGTAAACCTGTATCAATTTGTACGTTTGTGCGTCCTGCCATCCATCATTCTTTTGCGATATACTATATGATTAAAAAGTGTACGTAAAGTCCGGAAAGGTCAGGCAATTACTGCCAGCAGCACCACCGGTCATGAAAAGGTATGGCGGATGGCACTTTCATAGAAACTGTAAGGAAATAAAAACTTGACAAATGTTATACTGTGTACTATAGTGTAATAGTCATACATAACACTTAAAAATCCGGAGGAAACCTTGAATATTTTAATTAGTCACCAAAGCAGCACACCAATATATGAACAAATATGCAGACAGATCAAAGAACTCATACTGGATGGTGAACTGAAAGACGGCGATATGATCACGTCTGTAAGAGCATTAGCATGTGAATTGGAAATTGGTGTTATGACTGTGCAGAAAGCATATGATAAATTACAACGGGAAGAAATCATACAAACGACCGTTGGGAAAGGCACTTTTATAAAAGTAAAAAACATGGAAAGCATAAAAAAACAAAAGGAGGAAGAGATTGATGAAAAAATAAAGGAATTAGTCTGCCTGGTGAAAAAGAATGGTATTTCACTTGAGGAACTGAAAAGAAAAACAGCGTTTTTTTTCGAGAATTAATGCTGAAATCATTCAATGCTGAAATCATTCAATACTGAAATCATTCAATGCTGAAATCATAGGAGATTACAAATGCATGAAATATTGAAATTATCAAATGTATGTAAAAAATATCAGAGTTTTTTTCTGGATCATATCAATCTTACATTACCAGCAGGGACCATTATGGGTCTGATCGGGCCGAACGGTGCTGGAAAGAGCACATTAATTCACTGCATTCTGGGCACCATCAGCTCAGAAGGGAATATCTCTGTATTTGGAAAAAACAGTCATTTACTTTCTGCTATGGACAGGGCTAAAATTGGCGTGGTTTTTGTCGGTATTATAACGTTAA
>CANTHI010000022.1 GCA_947653505.1 uncultured Eubacterium sp. | reverse complement strand
GCGGGTGGACGTGCTGTGCCTTGACAAAACAGGAACGCTCACCGAGGGCTGTATGACACACAATATCATCCATAGAGATATTAAGCCGGGCAATATTATGCGTTCAAAAGACGGGGATTATAAGCTTGGTGATTTTGGCGTGGCCCGCAGTCTGGAAGGCAGCGCTTCCCTGACAAAGGTCGGGACGAGATCTTACATGGCTCCTGAGGTGGAAAATGCGGCTGCATATGATGCGAGGGCAGATATTTATTCTCTTGGCATGGTGCTGTATGAGCTGCTCAATGACAATCGCGCGCCGTTTCTGCCTACGGGAGGGCAGAAGGTTACGGCTGCCGATCAGGAAATGGCAAGAGACAGGCGGATGCGGGGTGAGCCGTTTCCTTTGCCGGGCCTTGCGGACAGGAGACTTGGAGAGGTCGTAAACCGTGCCTGTGCATTCGCACCTGCAGACCGGTATCAGTCCGCGTCAGAAATGCGGATGGCATTGGAAGAAGTGGAAAAGATGATGCTTGGGATGGCGCCTGCGCCGATACAGCCTCCGCCTGAAGTGCCTGATACGGATCGCAAACAAAAGCGAAAATCAAAATCCGGCATGCTGGCAGGTATCGGGGCAGTACTGGCTGTTCTTGCTGTTGCGATATCGGTGGGGGTTATCGGTATGCGTCAGGGATGGTTTGCGAAAGAAGAGACGATGGTAGCAGATAAATCCTCCCAAAACCGTGCAGAACGGGAAGATACAAAGCGGCAGACAGATGCGCAGGAACCGGATGAAGACAGTTCCGCCGGTGACAGCAGCTCCCAAAAAGGAAATTCTGATGAAGGCAGCTCTGATGAAGACAGTTCCGGCGGCGGCAGCTCCGAAGAAGGAAATTCTGGTGAAGACGGTTCCGGTGACAGCGGTTCTGAAAAAGGAAATTCCGGTGAAGACGGTTCCGGTGACAGCGGTTCTGAAAAAGGAAATTCCGATGAAGATAGTTTAAATGAAGATAATTTAGATGAAGATAGTTTTGATAAAGAGAAGGAACGTCTGTTTGGGAAAAAAGGACCGGCAGACCAGGATACGAAGGAGTCCCGGAAAGATGGAAAAAAAGAAGATGATGACGACCTTTTTAAAGGAAAGGGGAATCAGATTCTGGGCGCTTCGACGGATCAGGAGATTCACAGATATAAAGTAGTCATGGACGATGTTACCTGGAGAGATGCATTTGAACTGAGTCAGGAATATGAGAACGGATATCTGGCACATATTGATTCTGAGGAAGAATTTGAAGCAGTCGTAGACGCGATCAAAGCCAGCGGACATGAGAATGGTTTCTTCTGGCTGGGTGCCAGAAGGTTTAATGAGGAAGAGGATTATTACTGGGTCGATACACAGGGTAATCCGGTAGGGGACAGTATCAACGGAAAATCTTACTGGCTGGATGGGGAGCCATCTCTGGCAGGGACTGACGGAGAACCGGAACGGTATATGAACATGTTTTATGTATCGGGTGAAGACCGGTATATCTGGAATGATACCGCCAATGATATCATTGCAATCATTTCTTCTTATGCGGGCAGGGTAGGGTACATTGTAGAAATCGAGGATTAACCTATGGTAAAAAAAGTATGGCTGAGAGGAGCTCTGGCAATTGCTGCCGTGATCTGTTTTTCCGTGACTGCAGGTGGATGTGAAAACGGACATGGACGGCCGCTGGAAAAGCTGGCCTCCTCTGCAGCCGTAGAGGAAGAAACGGAGCAGCAAAAAGATCCGGATACTGAAAAAGCGGAGGATGGCATGACACCGGAAAAAAATCTGGAAGACGATCCGGGTGCTGAAAAAGCGGAAGATGGCATGGTATTGGAAAAAAATCTGGAAGACGATCCGGGTGCTGAAAAAGCGGAAGATGGCATGACACTGGAAAAAAATCTGGAAGACGACAGGATACCGGAAAAAAATCTGGAAGATGGCATGGCACCTGAAGAAAATCCGGAAAAAGAACTGTCGCAGGACAGCAGAAATACCGGTCAGGACGGAGCTAAAGGGCAGAAAAAGGAAGCTTTGGAAAAACAGAACAAAGATAATGCCAGTTTTTCAAAAAAAGAAAACTGGGTTTCTGACCGGTTGCAGGAGCTTCCTTTGGAAGATAAGATTGCACAGCTGTTTATGGTTTCTCCGGAAACGCTGATTACCGGGTACTCTAAAGTGACTGCGGCAGGTGAAGCAACCAGGAAGGCACTGGAGCGGTATCCGGTGGGCGGACTGATTTACCGGGCTGGAAATCTGCAGAATGAAGAACAGACAAAGAAGATGCTGGCAAATACAAAGAAATATGCATTCAGCCGGAATGGGATACCAGTTTTTCTCGGTGTAGATGAGGAGGGCGGCCGGGTCGCACGGATCGGAGGAAATTCCGGATTTTCAGTGAAAAAAATTCCGGCGATGGCTGAAATTGGTCTGACAAACGATGTGACAAAAGCTTATGAAGCAGGAGATACGATTGGCAGTTATCTGTCTGCGTCTGGCTTCAATGTTGATTTTGCTCCGGACGCAGATGTACTGACAAATCCTGCAAATGCTGCGATCGGAGACCGTTCGTTCGGCTCCGATGCAGATATGGTTGCGGATATGGCGCTTAGCATGGCAGATGGATTGTCTGATCATGGGATACTGCCATGCTTTAAGCATTTTCCGGGACACGGGTGTACGGCAGGTGATACGCACGAAGGACTGGCTTATACAGAGAAAACACTTACAGAACTGCAAAAAAGCGAACTGGTTCCGTTTCAAAAAGCTGTGAAGCGGAAAATACCAATGATTATGGCTTCCCATATTTCTGTCCCGTCTGTTACCGGAAGCAATGTGCCGGTATCACTGTCAGGAACGATGATTACGGATCTTTTACGAAAAGAGATGGGGTATGGCGGTATTATTGTAACGGATGATATGGGTATGGGAGCTATTGTGAACCATTATGGACCAGGTGAGGCTGCGGTACTGGCATTGGAGGCCGGATGTGATCTGCTGCTGCTGTCTTCCCATTTCCAGACAGCTTATCAGGCCGTTACGGATGCGGTGGCAGCCGGACGTCTGACAGAAGAACGGGTGGATGCGTCTGTGCGCAGGATCCTAAAAGTGAAATATGCCCTGCTTTCTAAAGAATCATAAATAGACAAAACGGTTGATAACCAGAGTGTAAAGTATGCTGGGCTTTCAGTTTGCTTTACACTTTTTTCTGTCCAGACACAAAAGCGTTCCATGTTTCAGTTGCCGCAACAAAAGATCATTGCCTAAACTGCCATAATTTGTTATGATAGTAAAAACGGATCATCCTGCACACAGAATGTCCATTATCCAAAGAAAGGCAGTAAACATGAAACAGGCACGTATTTTACACAATAAGACGTATTTGTACCTGACAGAGTTTTTCGCAGGGATGTCAGTCATGGCAGTAGAGCTGGGGGCCAGCCGGCTGCTTGCGCCCTATTTTAGTTCTTCCCAGATCGTATGGACCATTATTATCGGAACGATTATGATCGCGATGGCGCTTGGCAATATTTATGGGGGCAGGATGGCAGATCTGCATCCGGAGCCTGACAGACTGTACCGGCGGATGATTGTGGCGGCGGTCTGGATTGCGGCGATCCCGGCGGTCGGGAAATATCTGATTCTTGGGATTTCGGCGCTGCTTATTTTTACGGTAAACAGCAATTTCCTGATTCTGGCGGCGTTTCTGGCCTGTATGGTCATCTTTGTGTTTCCTCTGTTTCTGCTTGGGACGGTGACGCCTTCGCTTGTAAAATATACGGTAGACAGTCTGGAGGATAACGGCAGGGTTGTAGGGATGCTGAATGCGTCAAATACGATCGGAAGTATTCTCGGGACATTTCTGCCGACGTTTGTCACGATTCCGGCGGTCGGCATATCGATGACGTTTCTGATCTTTGCGGGAATTTTGCTGCTACTGGCAATTGTTTATTTTGTCTCTGAAAAGAGAGGCGGCAGGGGGATGGTGACGGGCGTTTTTTTGTTTCTGCTTTGCTGTCTGGCTGGAAGATCAGACAGCTTTGCGTTCTGGGAAACGGATCTTTCCTACGAAGGGGAATCGGTCTATAATTATCTGCAGGTAAAAGAGGATGCGGACAGTGTCATACTGTCTACGAATGTGCTGTTTGGTGTGCAGTCTATTCTGAAAAAAGACCAGAGCCTGACGGGGATGTATTACGATTATGCGATGGCGGCTCCGTTTATGGCGGGTGTTTATGAAAAAGATCAGATGGATGTGCTGATTCTCGGGATGGGAACCGGTACGTTTGCCGCGCAGTGCGAACGGTATTTTCCCAATCTTCGTACAGAGGGAGTAGAGATTGATGAAAAGATCACGGCGCTTGCCCGGACATATTTTGAAATGCCGCCGCAGATTCCGGTGGCAGCTTATGACGGGCGTGCATATTTAGGCGTTACGGATCATAAGTATGATGTGATTATGGTTGATGCCTATCAGGATATTACGATACCGTTTCAGATGTCGTCCCTGGAGTTTTTTCAGATGGTAAGAGCGCATTTAAAAGATGACGGGGTCATGGTCGTAAATATGAATATGCGGGGTTCACAGGAAGGAAATATTAACCAGTATCTGTCTGATACGATCAGCCATGTATTTGCGCATGTTTATACCGCGGATGTGAAAGGGTCTACAAACCGTGAGCTGTTTGCCTCTGCTTCGCCGGATATCCTGGAGGTCATGCAGGATAATATGGCGCTTACACCAGATCGTGAGCTGGCGGATCTGATGGATGGGACGCTGGAAGTCCTGCAGGCGTATGAGCCTGGCGGCTATCTGCTGACGGATGACCGTGCGCCGGTGGAACTGCTTGGTATGCGGGTCATTGATGAGCTGATCCGTGAGGAGGTGGAGTATTACCGTGGACTTTACGAACGCGAAGGACTCAGAGGTTTGCTGGAACAGCTCTAAATATAGAAGAAACGGATGGAAGCAGGCTTCTCTTTCAGACAGGGGATGTATAAAAATAAATATAAAATTAAGAATAAAGGTTATGGTATGATGAAAAAAACACTTGTATGGGCACACAGAGGAGCCAGTGCGTCTGCACCGGAAAACACAATGGCAGCTTTTCAGCTGGCAGCAGAATATAAAGCGGATGGAATTGAACTGGATGTACAGCAGACAAAGGATGGAAAACTGGTCGTGATTCACGATGAAATGGTAGACCGGGTCAGCGGTTCTTCCGGCTGGGTAAAGGATTTTACGTATGAGCGGTTAAAAAAGCTCAATGTGAACCAGCAGTTTCCGCAGTACGGGCCGCAGCATATTCCGACGCTGGAGGAGGTCTATGAGATGATCCGGCCGACAGGGCTGACGGTTAATGTGGAATTAAAAACAGGAATTATTTTTTATCCGGATATCGAGGAACAGGTGCTGGAGCTGACAGAGCGGATGGGGATGCAGGAGTGGGTTATTTATTCTTCGTTTAATCATTACAGTGTCCGCAGGCTGAAACGGCTAAAGCCGGATGCAAAAACCGGATTGCTGTATCAGGACGGCATGATAGGCGTGTTTTCCTATGCAAAAAAGACGGTTCAGGCAGATGCGCTTCATCCGGCGATTTATAACGTCCAGTATCCGGATTTTTTTGAGGAGTGCAAAAAGCACGGACTGAAGGTACATGTATGGACGGTGAATGAAGAGGAGCATATGCGTCTGTTATGTGAAAATGGGACGGATGCGATGATTACCAATGATCCGCAGCTGGGCAGGGCAGTCGCAGATGAATATGAGGATGGAAAGCTGATTCCCGGGCTTGTACGGGAGCTGGAAAAGATTCTGTAACGGCTGCGTGGCAGAAAGAACTGGAAAAAAACTGGAAAAAAAAGAACCGGAATGAATCATGATGACAGAACAAATAAAAATAGAGCATCTGCAGGAAACAGGGTTTTGTGAGCGGATGGAGCAGATATCACAGACATATCTGAAAAAGTACCGCCGCCGTGGAAAGTTTATCAGCTTTGACGGTACACAGATTTGCTATTTTACTTATATCAGGGAAAATGCGAGAGGGAATATTGTGATTTCGCATGGATTTAGTGAATTTGCGGAAAAATATGACGAGATGATTTATTATTTTCTGCAGGCAGGCTATTCGGTGTTTCTTGCGGAGCACCGCGGGCATGGCAGATCCCAGCGTGTCCTTTCCAATATGGAAAAGGTCTATGTGGAAAGCTTTGCGCATTATGTGCGGGATCTGCATATTTTTGTAAATAAAATTGTAAAGCCGCACCGGAATGAAATGATATTGTTTGCGCATTCTATGGGTGGTGCGATCGGTGCACTGTATCTGGAGCGGTATCCGCGGGATTTTCAAAAAGCAGTCCTTTCGGCGCCGATGATTCAGATGAAAGTCGGCGGACTGCCGTATCCGGCGGCGATGATGATTGCGCGTGCCTGCAAGCTGTGCGGGTTTGGCAAGGCATATGCGGCCGGGCAGCATGGATTTTCGAAAAAACCGAAATTTGAACGCAGCAGCAGTCTGTCGCAGGAGCGGTATCTGTATGCGCATGGAAAGAGACTGGAAAATAAAAGATGCCGTACGAGCGGCGCCTGCTACAGCTGGGTATGTGCGGCGCAGCAGGCATCTGTTTTTGTACAGGCTTCGGAACATATCGCAAAGATTGGCATACCGGTGCTGGTCTTTGCGGCAGGCAGGGATCATATGGTAAATACGGACGAGATCTGCAGATTTGCGGGAAAATTAAAGCATGCGAGACTGGTCTGGTTTCTGGATGAGAAACATGAGATTTTTAACGCGAAGGACGGGCCGCAGATGCGTTTCCTGGAAGAGATTTTTTCCTTTCTGCAGACCGGTTAAGGGGGAGATTGGAAATCAATAAAGACCAGATAGAAATAAAGCCCGGATAGAAATGTAGAAATATGGAAATAAAGCCCGGATAGAAATGTAGAAATATGGAAATAAAGCCCGGATAAAAATGTAGAAATATAGAAATAAAGACCATATAGAAATAAAGACCACATAGAACATGAAATCAGGGAAATGATAAATTTCAGAGAGAAATAAAAAACCGCAGGCGCAATAGATACTGGCTGCGGGAAGGAGAATGAGGAGATGGACAGATGCCGGTAAAAATGAAGTTGACGAAAATGGAAAAAGCATGGATTTTATATGATGTTGGAAATTCTGCTTTTGTACTGCTTGTAGCTACGCTGTTTCCGATTTATTTTGATGAGATCGCGAAGCAGGGAGGGCTTTCTTCGGTAGATTATCTGGCGTACTGGGGCTATGCGGCTTCGGCTGTAACGCTGATTGTAGCGTTTGCCGGACCAGTGCTTGGAACGATGACCGATTTTAAAGGCTTTAAAAAACCGATTTTTACCGGAAGCATGCTGCTTGGGACGGCAGGGTGTTTTCTGCTTGGATTTATGCGGTCCTGGATTGCGTTTCTCGTGCTGTTTGTTATAGCAAAATGCGGATTTTCCGCGAGCCTGATTTTTTATGATGCCATGCTCTCAGATGTGACGAAGCCGGAACGGATGGACGAGGTGTCAGCCAGAGGATTTGCGTGGGGATACATTGGCAGCTGTATACCGTTTATCGCGGGCCTTGCGCTTGTACTATCCGCGACGCAGACCGGACTGGGACAGATGAATGCGATGACAGTTACGTTTGCGCTGTCCGCGGTCTGGTGGTTTCTGGTAACGGTTCCGCTATTGCGGTCTTACCGGCAGATGCACTATGTGCCGGCGCAGTCCGGGATTGTCCGCGGCAGCTTTCAAAGACTTGCGGTTACGGTAAAAAATATGCGCAGGCATCCGCAGGTATTCTGGTTTCTGCTGGCATTTTTCTGCTATATTGACGGGGTGTATACGATTATTGACATGGCGACAGCCTATGGGACTGCGCTGGGGCTGGATACAACGGGGCTTTTGCTGGCGCTTCTGGTGACGCAGATTGTGGCATTTCCGGCAACGCTGGTGTTTGGCAGGCTTTCGGGCAGGTATCCGGCAAAGACGTTAATATCCATCTGTATTGTGGCGTATACGCTGATTACGCTGTTTGGAATGACGCTGGATTCGCAGACGAAATTCTGGATACTGGCAGTCTGTGTCGGTTTGTTTCAGGGCGGCGTGCAGGCGCTGTCGCGTTCCCATTTTGCAAAGATCATTCCAAAGGAGCAGTCAGGGGAATATTTTGGAATTTTCGATATTTGCGGAAAAGGAGCTTCCTTTCTGGGGACGATGCTGGTGAGCGTTACGAGCCAGATTACGGGCAGTATCCACTATGGGATCGGGTCTCTGGTCGTGCTGTTTGTGCTGGGATTTATACTGTTCCAAAAGTCGTGCAGATGCATGCAGCAGTAAGGAACTGTATGCAATTTCTGATACGATCCTCATATAATAGTAAAAATATGCGTTTATTTCAGTAAGGAAAGAGTATGAGAGAATTGGTTCCGGGCGATCGGGGAGTGCTGGTGCAGTATGTGCAGCTTGCGTTGTCGCGTGCAGGGTTTCCGGCAGAGACAGACGGGATATTTGGAAAGCGTACCTGTGCGTATCTGCGGGAGTTTATGGGCGGCGGAGAGGATTGCAGGGTTGGCAGGAAGCAGTGGGAAAGGCTGCTTGTGTATCTGAAAGGGTATCAGACTTACCGGGTACAGGAAGGAGATACGTTCTGGGAGATTGCGTCCAGGATGCATTCTTCGGTACGGCGGATAACGGCGGCAAATCCGACAGCCGATCCTGCCAGGCTTTCTGTGGGAAGTATGTTGTTTGTGCCATTTGACTTTCCGCTTGTATCCGGTCAGGTGGCATATTCTTCTTATCTGACGGAGTGGATACTGGAAGGGTTGTTTGTGCGCTATCCGTTTTTGCGTGAAGAGACGGCCGGGAACAGCGTCATGGGGCGCAGACTGTCTGTCATACGTATCGGAGAAGGGAAAAAGCAGGTGTTTTACAATGCGTCTTTTCATGCGAATGAGTGGATCACGACGCCTGTACTGTTAAAGTTTGCGGAAGATTATGCGGAGGCTTTTTCAACGGGACAGAAGCTGGACGGCGTACCGGCCTGCTGGCTGTATTATGGGTTCCGGCTTAGTCTGCTGCCGCTGGTAAATCCGGATGGTGTGGATCTGGTAAACGGCGTGCTGGACCAGGAGAGGTATCAGGAGCAGGCGGCGCGGATTGCGTCCGGATACCCGGCGGTTCCGTTTCCGCAGGGGTGGAAGGCCAATATCGACGGGATTGATCTGAACCTGCAGTTTCCGGCGGGATGGGAGCAGGCGAAAAAAATTAAATACCAGCAGGGCTACCGGACGCCGGCGCCGAGGGATTTTGTCGGGGAAGCGCCATTAAGCGCTCCGGAGAGCAGGGCGGTTTATGAATATACGAAAGCAAATGATTTTTCCCTGATTCTTGCGTATCATACGCAGGGCGAGGTTATTTACTGGAAATATCTGGATTATGAGCCTGCGGATTCTTACCGGATTGCCAGATACTTTCAGGAGGTCAGCGGCTATGCGGTGGAAGAAACGCCGGGGGCGAGCGGGTACGCCGGATATAAGGACTGGTTTATACAGGATTATAACCGTCCGGGGTATACGATCGAGGCAGGACGCGGGACAAATCCGATCCAGATGGACCAGTTTCAGCGGATTTATGAGGATAATATCGGTATACTGACGGGAGGGATGACGCAGCTGCCATAAGTATGCGGATATAGAGAGATTTTGAAACGATGCACAGTTACGGTAAGGTATGCGAAAGCAGGGGAATGGTTTGAAAAGGATATCCGGTTGTCATAAGATATGCAGATACAAAGGAACGGCTCAGGAAGAGGGAGCTTTCATGCAGCGTGATTTAAGGAAAGAAGGAAGGATAAACAGATGAAGCAGCTTAATATACGATATAAAATATTTATGGAGGCAGAGGACATTTCGCAGTCGCGGATTCATGCGGGTACGGCGTATTTGAAAAATCAGCTGGAGCATGCGAAAAACGCGTATTTCAGACATACGGTGTATGACGATGAGAGTGATCTGGACGCGTTTATTCTGCGGTTTTATGCAGAAAATGAATGGCGGGAGGATGTGTGCACCGCGCCGGAGGACGCGCAGGATTTTATACTGGATCTGGCCAGAATACTGGATGAGACGGCTGCGGCACATTCTTTTATGGATCTGGATGGAGAGTTTTTCTGGCAGTATGGAGAGGAAGCAAAAGCGTATACGTTCCGGTCCGAAAGCGGATGTGATTACTGCGATTTTGTGGAAAAGACAATAGAATCTGGGGAATAGGAAAGGAAAACATATGAAGCGGTCAGAAGATTTACAGGAGATACTTCGCCGGATTGACCATCGGGGATATCCGGCTTATAAGGATACGGCGGGGTCCTATCAGTTTGGGTCTTATGTGCTCAGCATTGATCATGTGCAGGGAGACCCGTTTGCGTCTCCTTCCAAAGTCAGTATTCATATCGAAGGGAAACAGGCCGGGTTTCCGGCGGAGATGACGCAGAAAAAGCATACGAGGACAGCGCTGGCAGACGCACTGATCCGCAGATTTGCAAAGGAAGCGGATCAGTATTCCCATAAAGCGAAGGGGTCAGGAAAAAGCGGGCTCATCTGCGTCAGCCGGCCAGGGCAGGAAGTGCTGGAGCGGAGTGCGTGTGAGATTTCATCAGAGAGCGGGGATCTGATTTTCCGGCTGGAGATCGGGTTTCCGGCGAACGGGCGTACGATCAACGCCACAGAGCTTGGCCGGATTTTATTCCAGTTTCTGCCTGCATGTGTGCAGAAAGCTTTGTTTTATAAAAATGCAGACCAGAAGCATTTACAGCAGGTAAAGGAGCTGGCAGAGGACCAGAATGCGATCCGCGGGCAGTTAAAGGAGCGGAATCTGGCGGCGTTTGTAGCGGATGGCACGGTACTGCCGCGGGAATCCGGAGTTTCCGACCGGCCGATGAAACAGGCGGTTGCGTTCCGCACGCCGGAGTCTATGGCCGTGGAGCTTACGCTACCATATGCGGGAAAGCTCAGAGGAATGGGCATTCCGCACGGTGTGACGCTGATCGTGGGTGGCGGTTATCACGGAAAGTCGACGCTGCTAAAGGCGCTGGAGCGCGGCGTGTATAACCATATTGCGGGAGATGGCAGGGAATATGTCATTACGGATGATACGGCGGTAAAAATACGGGCGGAGGATGGCAGGAGCATCTGTAAAACCGATATATCGATGTTTATTAACGGCCTGCCAAATGGTAAGAATACAAAATCCTTTGTGACAGAGGATGCCAGCGGCAGCACGTCGCAGGCGGCGAATGTCATCGAGGCGATGGAAGCAGGGACGCGGCTGTTTCTGATTGACGAGGACACGAGCGCGACAAACTTTATGATCCGGGATGAGCTGATGGCACGGGTGGTACATCCAAATATGGAGCCGATTACGCCGTTTATCGACCGCGTGGAGGAGCTGTCGGCAGACTATGGCATTTCTACGATACTCGTAGCCGGCAGCTGCGGTTCTTACTTTTACAAAGCGGATCATGTCATTCAGATGATGCAGTATCAGCCGCAGGAGATTACGCAGCTGGCAAAACAGGAAGCCGCGCGCTTTGCCGGTATGACAAAGGACAAGCCGGCATTAAAAGCCGCACAGCAGCCGGTTTTCCACCGGGTATTTACGGCGGGGAAAAAATCCGCGGCAAACGACAGGGGAAAAGTCAAAGGCATGGGAAAAGATGCCGTGTCCATTGACCGTGATACGATCGGACTGCGGTATGTGGAGCAGCTTGTGGACAGTGAGCAGACGATGCTGCTGGGATATATGGTAAAATATGCAAAACAGCATTTAATAAATGGAAAAAGGGATCTGAAGGAAGTCGCAGAATATCTGGAACAGCTGGTACAAAAGCAGGGATTGGGAGCAGTCTGCGAAGGCCGGTATCTGCCGTGCAATCTGGCGGCTGTAAGGGTACAGGAGATCTTTGCCTGCCTGAACCGCTGCAGGACGTTGCTGTAGCAGGTTCTGGCAGCTGCCGGGGTGTCTATTCGTGACAATCGCTGTTAAGTTCCTGTTATTTTGCCGATATAGTATATGAAATACAAATGCGGTGAAGGATCCCACTGCCAGACAGGAGGTTAACTACATGAGAATTACAACGAGTATGCTGAATGAAACAGCAAAAAGAACCGGCATTCCGATCAATCAGAACAGTCTGCTCAGCTATGTCAACAATGAGTCGTCAGGCGGCAGTACACTGCTGGATGCTTTAAATAAGAAGAAAGATAACGTATCCCCGCAGGCTGCAGCTGATTATAAAAAGATGGAAAAATCCGCGCAGAGCCTTATGGAACAGGCCGAAAAGCTGGCGCAGACAGGAGAGACATCTTTTTTGGAAAAAATAAAAGAAAGCGGAAATACAAAAGAAGCTTATGCAGCAGTGGAAACTTACGCAGAACGCTACAATACAGTCCTTTCCGGCCTGAAAAAGTCGACGAATATGCTGGACCGCTATTATTGTGAGGTACTGCAGGATACGGCGGCACAAAATAAAGAACAGCTGGAAAAGATTGGCGTTACGATCGATAAGGATGGTACGATGTCAGTCAATAAAGAAAAACTGAACGCGGCTTCGGTAGAGGATATACAAAATGCGTTCGGTGGTTCCGCAGAGCTGGCATCCAAAACGTCATTTCTGGCAGACCGGATCGGGAAAAACGCACAGGCAGGGATGGAAAGCGTATCCAGCCAGTATGACGGTTCAGGAAATCTGTATTCCCAGCTTGCCAGCAGGTATGATTTCTGGAGTTAGTCCTGCCGGCAGGAAGATAAAAGCTGCGTTTTTGTATTTCAGGCTGGGGACCGGCCACAGCCTGTCGGGCTCATAGATAATTAGAAAAGGAATTTCATCACATTTCAAGGAGGAAGAGATTATGACCGCTATTACACAGACAGAAGTCAGTGCGGCAGCCGGCTATCCTGCAGCTGCAGGTTATGACAGGACTGCACAGACTACAAAGACGTCGAAGGAAACTCCGGCTGCAGCCGAAAAAAAGTCTAAAGTAACAAACGCAAGGACGATCGGTGAGCCGAAGCTGACGGACAAAGCGCAGAAATATTACGATCAGCTGCGTAAGAAATACTCGAATATGGATTTTATTCTTGTCAGCAGCGACATGAAGCAGCAGGCGAAGGCAAATGCAGGCAGATTTGCAAATCCAAACCGGATGGTAGTACTGATTGACGAGGAAAAAATCGAGAAAATGGCTGAAGATGAGGATTTCAGAAAACAGTATGAAGGAATCATCAGCAGCGCAGCGAACAAGATGCCGCAGATTGCCCAGAGTCTTGGCGCGAATGCGGGCAGTGTAAAAGGCTATGGCATGCAGGTCAACAACAACGGGACCGCATCCTTCTTTGCAGTGATCGACAAGTCGCTGGCGGCACAAAAGGACCGGATTGAGAAAAACGCAGCAAAAAAAGCAGAGGCAAAAAAGCAGGATAAGAAGGCGGCAGAAAAGCAGCGCGCGGAGGACAAACGCGCACAAAAGGCCGAGGATGAGAAAAAGGCACGGATGAAAGAGGACGACGATACGATCAGGGTAGAGGCATCTTCTATGGAAGAGCTGATTCAGAAGATCAACGACACGATCCTTGCACTCAGAAGTGACAACGTACTTTCGGACAAAGAACGCCAGATTGGGCAGAACTTTGACTTTGCGATTTAAAAGGAGGCGGTAAGATATGGCGGGACAGAATTTAAATATCAGCTTTACCGGAACAGGCTCTGTCTTTAACTATGCGCAAAAGGATCTGTTTGGCCGGAAGGTGCGTGGCCAGGATGCGGGACCTGCCTCAATTCTGACAGGCAGCTTTGATCCGATCGAGCAGAAACGGGCGATGGCGAAAAAGAAAGCCTATAAAATCGTGAGTGATGCTTACGCAGGTGATAAAAAGGTGGACGACGATCTGAAAGAACGCGCCAGCAAGATTAAATATCACGAGAAAATGCGGGCAGAAGCACAACACAGTATTGCAGAAATCGACGATCAGGTACAGGCGCTCCGCGACGAATACGATATCGATCCGGACAGCCAGGAGCAGAAGGATCTGGATATCCTCAACCAGTACCGCAAAAATCCGATGCTTCTTACTCCGGAAGAAAGAGAACGCGCAGAGGAGCTGGATCAGCAGGGCTACGGCAGCGGATACACCGAATATCAGGTACGTGCCTATCAGGCGGATATGGCCAGGGATGTCCAGCTGGAAAAGCTTAAAGACGCAGAAAAAGGCATTCTGGAAGAATGTGCTACGATCCGCGGAGTTTCATTAGAGCGGCTGAAATATCATACCGTACTGGATGCTGTAAAAGAATCTGACAAAATTCTGGAAAATGCCAGCGATGAGATCAAAGGCATGCTGGTAGAAGAAGCCGTAGATCACATCGACGAAAAGGCCGAAGAAGAAATCGAAAAGGCAGAGGAAAAGAAAGAAGAAAAGAAGGAAGAGGAAGAAAAGATCGAGGAAGCGAAAGAACGCAGGGAAGAACTCGAAGAGCTTACCGATCCGGAGAAGGCAGACAAAGAGCGCAGGCCGTCTGGGAATGATTCGGATGCGCTTTATGGAGACGTTCTGACTGAAGCTCTGCTTAAGATGGATGGTGTCAGAAATGATATTAAGCAGCAGGTTTCTGATGTGGTGATGAAGATGAAGCTTGTGGCAGAGGATGTCAAAGGGATTAAGGTGGATGAACTGCTGTAAGGGCAGGGGGGAGTGGTGAGAGCCATTTTCCCCTGTTTTTGTGCGTGTAGGAGGGGAGATGGCCTTCCGGACGCCGGCTTAGGGAAGCGGACTTGTTTTATTGTTCCGATTACCCATAACGATCGAAAATGTTTTGCAGAAATGGAGAAGATGATGATTAATGAAGAAAGCAGGAATAGTGATATTATGGCAATGTATCAAAAATCTGAAAATATTTTGTCAGATATACAAAACATTATAGAGACTTCCCAGCGAAAGGCTTATCATGCGGTTGATATGTTGCTGTCACAAAGAAACTGGCTGATTGGATATCGGATTGCAGCGGAAGAAATAGATGGTTCAGATCGTGCTGAATATGGTGCAAATATTATAAAGAGATTATCAAAAGAGCTGACAGAAAAATATGGAAAAGGTTATGACCGCAGTAATCTTTATCACTATCTGCGGTTTTATAAAGAGTTTCCTCAAATTATCGACACAGCGCGTCGACAATCCCATATTTGCCTAACCTGGTCACATTACCGTGCATTATTGCAGGTAGCAGATCCTGCT
>CANTHI010000021.1 GCA_947653505.1 uncultured Eubacterium sp. | reverse complement strand
AAAACAAATACAGGGAGCATGTTCCACTGGATTTTAATATGTAAAAACAAATGGCGTTTGTTTTTACATATAGCCGGAAGCCGCATAAATCAACGGGTTCCGGCTTTTTTTGTATGATTGCAAACATAACATTTTCTTATAAAATGTTATGTTATGTGATAGTGCAATACAGCTATGGAAGAAAAGAGGAAGGGATTATGCGGGAACTGGATTATGGCAAATTAGGAATGAGGATCCGTCAGGTCCGGAAGACAAAAGGCTGGTCACAGAATATGCTGGCAGAAAAATGCGGGATCAGCATGTCTTTTCTGGGACATATTGAGCGTGGCTCCAGAATTATGAGTCTGGAGACATTTGTCAGTATCTGTCAGGCTCTGGAGACGGACGCTGACGCGCTGCTCTGGGGCAGGGCGCATTTTTCGGACGCTGTCCTGGATATGTGGAATACAAATACATCTGAGAAAAAACCGGAGAAGAATGCAGACAGTTATTCCATGTATATCAGGATCATGAAGTCCGTGGCAGAGATCATGAACGAAGCGTGAACGGGACGTTTCGATATTGGAAATGTTACCAAAAAGGAGACAGGGTAGATGAACAGGGAGTGTTCCTGGAAACGGACGCAGGAAACAGAGACGGACCTGCTGGATCTGCTGCACAGACTGGGCAGGCAGTGGAAACGGATAGCGGTATGCGCACTGGTTTCTGCTGTTCTTGCAGGTGTGGGCAGCAGTCTGATCAGTAAACATACAGACGAAGATGAGGTGGCGGTACAGACAGAGCCATCTGAGGAAGAAGCAGAGCCTGTCCCGCTAACAAAAGAAGAGCAGAAACGGGGCGTGGCAGCAGCCTGTCAGCTGGCAGCGGAGACGGCGGAGCTGGAAGAATATATAAAAAATTCTGTACTGATGCAGATGGATCCTTACCATAAAAATACAGTACAGCTTATTTTCCGGATTGAGGGCGCGGATGGGTGGATGACACAGAAGATTGTGGAAAAATATCTGGATTATCTGGCTGGCGACAGGGCTGCCGAAGATATCTGCAAAACAGACAGCAGAATGGAGCATTTGGAGCGCCGGTTTTTGTCCGAGCTGTATCAGGCTGCACAAAAGGCAGGCGGTACTTATACAGATGAGGAAGGCTATGCACGTTCCGGTGTACTTTTATCCGTGGATGTAACGGGAAGTGACCAGCAGATGGCGGAAGCGCTTGCCGCAGATATCCGGACAATACTGGAAGCGTACCATCCGGCTGTGAAAAAGGAATGTGCCGGGCATACACTGATCCTGCTGGGCAGCGAGACGAAAGAACGGGCAGACAGCGACCTGCTGTCGTGGCAGCGGGAGAAGCGGATGCTTCTGGCATCCGATCAGGAAAATTTAAAAACCATGAAAGAAGCCTTTGACGATACGCAGAAGGCACTGTATGCCGCAGCAGAATCCGGGTCAGAAAGCGTGACCGGACAGAATCCGGACACAGAGGAACAGGAGGCCGGTCAGAATCCGGACACAGACGGACAGGTATCCGGACAGAATCCGGAAGAAATAAGAGGGCGGGTCAGTCTGCTGTATGTTCTGTTTGGATTTTTTGGAGGGATTTTTGTATATGGCGCAGTGTATACGGGCTGGTATCTGCTTTGCGATACAGTAAAAAGCGCCGGAGAGTTCCGGCTGAATTATACATTCCCGTTTTATGGCACCGTCTGTCCTCCGGGTAGCCGGAAAAAGGACAGTACCGGAGAGGATGTTTATGAACGGCAGAAGGAACAGCTTTTGTACCGTATACGGTTTTCCTGCAGCAGACAGAACATATCAAGGCTCTGCCTTGCGGCTGATTTTTTGCCGGATACGGAGGAAAAAGCGTGTATGGACAGTATGATCAGCCAGCTGCGGCAATGGGGGATCGATGCGGTATTTGCAGAAAATACAGGGCAGGATGCTTCTGCGTGGGACATACTGGCGGATGTGGGAACCGTAATGATGGTATGCAGGATTGGGCGTACCACGCACCGGATGGTAGATGATGCGATGGGATTTTATCAGGAAAATGGTATTGCCGTGCTGGGTGCGGCGGCATTGGAAAGCTGAGCGCTACGGGGAACAGAATGAAAACGGAGTACATGAACAAAGAGGAGAAAAACAGGAGACAGCAGGTGCGGCAGACAAGGCTGTCCTGGGATGCCGGAATCCGTGCAAAAGCGGCGCTGCTGCTGTTATTTGATCTGCTGGCAGTTTATCTGTCCACTTTTTTATCACTGGTGATCCGGTATGAGATGAGCTTTTTTAAGATTGATCCTGTCTATGTTGAGAACGCATACCGTTATCTGACTGCCAATATGATCTGTACGGTCTTTGTGTTTTATCTGTTCCGGCTGTACACGAGCCTGTGGAAATATGCGAGTGTCCAGGAACTGTGCAGTGTGGCGTTTGCCGTCGGGATCTCAGGTGTCCTGCAGTATTTCGGGATTCATCTGATGGGTATGCAGATGCCGCGCAGCTATTATGTGCTGTATATTCTGCTGCTGATGGCACTGGAGATCTGCATCCGGTTCAGCTTCCGGTTCTTCCGGTTTTTCAGAAACGGATATGGCTCTGTCAAAGATGGCACGGCGAATGTCATGGTGATCGGGGCCGGAGATGCGGGAGCCGCGATTTTAAAAGAAATGCGGCTGAGTAAATATGTGACGCAGCAGGTCCGGTGCTTTATCGATGACAGTCCTGCCAAGCAGGGAAAATACATTCAGGGCTGTCCGGTAGTCGGCGGCAGCAGCCGGATCGCGGATGCAGTCCGTGAATATGGGATCCAAAAGATTATCATCGCGCTTCCATCCGCACCGAAAAAATCCGTGCGCCGGATTGTGGAGATCTGCCAGCAGACCGGATGTGAGCTCAGGATTCTGCCTGGAACCTATCAGCTGATCAACGGGGAAGTGAGCGTATCACAGCTGCGGGAGGTCAGTATCGGGGATCTTCTCGGCAGGGACCAGATTCAGGTGAATCTGGATGAGATTCTGGGCTACGTCAGAGGACAGACCGTTTTGGTGACAGGAGGGGGAGGCTCTATCGGGAGCGAGCTTTGCAGACAGCTGGCAAAACATGAGGCAGGCCGCCTTGTGATCGTGGACATTTATGAAAATAATGCTTACGAGATTCAGCAGGAGCTAAAGCGTGATTATCCGCAGCTGGATGTCATAACGCTCATTGGTTCCGTGCGGAATACCCACCGTATCCGTTCGATCATGGAAACCTACCGTCCCGCGGTTGTATATCATGCGGCCGCACATAAACACGTCCCGCTTATGGAAGACAGCCCGAATGAAGCGGTCAAAAATAATGTGTTTGGTACTTTTAAGACGGCGGAAGCGGCGGGAATGTATGATGTGAAGCGTTTTGTGCTGATTTCTACGGATAAGGCGGTAAATCCGACGAATATTATGGGAGCGTCCAAGCGCATCTGTGAGATGATCATCCAGATGTCTGATCACAAATATGAGACGGAATTTGTAGCAGTACGTTTTGGAAATGTGCTGGGCAGCAACGGAAGCGTCATTCCGCTGTTTCAAAAACAGATCGCAGCCGGAGGACCGGTAACAGTTACCCATCCAGATGTGATCCGGTATTTCATGACTATTCCGGAGGCGGTGGCTCTCGTGCTGCAGGCAGGCGCCTATGCAAAAGGCGGAGAGATCTTTGTGCTGGATATGGGCGAACCGGTCAGGATTCTGGATCTGGCAAACAATCTGATCCGGCTGTCGGGATACCGTGCCGGGGAAGATATCGAGATCCACTTTACCGGACTGCGGCCGGGGGAAAAGTTATACGAAGAGCTGCTGATGGATGAAGAAGGACTGCAGGATACACAAAATCATCTGATCCATATTGGCAGGCCAATCCGGTTTGATGAAGAAAAGTTCCGGCAGCAGCTGGAAGAACTGAAAAAAGCCGTAAATCAGGACAGCCGCGATATCCGCCGGATTGTCAGAGAGATCGTTCCGGCGTATGTCTGCCCGGAAACAGACAGGGATGCAGAATAAAAGACAGTGGCTGGGAGGGCAGTTGGAATGATGGAATCAGATGCGTACCCGCTGGTCAGCATTATTACCGTAGCTTATAACAGTGAAAAGACGATCTGCCGGACCGTGGAGTCAGTGCTGAACCAGACTTACCCGAATCTGGAATATCTGATTTTTGACGGCCAGTCTTCGGACCGGACCGTGGCAGTGGCCCGGCGGTACGAAAAAAAATTTGCCGGGAAGGGGATTCGCTTTACCGTCGTGAGCGGGCCGGACCGTGGGATTTATGACGCGATGAATAAAGGGATCCGCAGGGCGTCCGGTACTCTGATCGGGATGATTAACAGCGATGACTGGTATGAGCCGGATGCGGCAGAGACAGCCGTCCGGATGTACCGGAAGAAAACATATGACATGTTTTATGCGGATGTCCGTATCATACGCCGGGATGGACGTGCATGGATCAAGCATGCACGGCTGGACCGGTTTGCCACGAGCCGGCACTGGAACCATCCGACCATGTTTGTTACCAGACAGGCGTATGAAGAGATGGGGCTTTATAAGGGAACCGGTATTTATGATGATTTTGACCTGTTTTTGCGGTTTCGCAGGGCAGGGAAGAAGATCGTGGTCAGGAACAGGGTGCTTGCCAATTTCCGCTTTGGTGGGATCAGCAATCAGAAGTCTTTTGCGCAATGCAGGCACAGATGTATGGAACGGTACCGGTGTTATCGGAAAAATGGCTACAGCCGTCTGTATCTGATCGAATGCATTACCATTGAGGCGGTCAAGTATTTTTTCAGCTGTAGTGTGTAGCAGAGGGTGTTTTATATGGAAAATGGAATGGATCAGGATACCGGAAAAAAACCGGAACCCGCACTGGAACGGCATATTGGCAGTCTCATAGGGCGATACCCCGTGCTGGAGGAGATCCGTAAGGAGATCGTACAGGCATATTTTGTCATGGAAGCATCGTATGCAGATGGAGGAAAGCTGCTTACTGCCGGAAACGGAGGCTCCGCGGCGGATGCCGGACATATTGTGGCAGAGCTGATGAAGCGGTTTCGCCTGCCCCGTCCGCTGCGTCCGGAAATTGCAATGGGACTGCGCGATGCGGATCCCGAATGGGGCGTTTATCTGGCAGAGAGACTGGAACAGCCGCTGCCAGCCGTTTCGCTGGATGGAAGCGGGCCGCTGGCAACCGCTTATGGCAATGATGTCGGATGGGACGGGATTTTTGCCCAGCAGATGCTCGGGCTTGGGAATGCCGGAGACGTCTTTCTTGGAATCTCTGTATCTGGCGCCAGCAAAAATGTCATAAATGCGGCGGTAACGGCAAAAGCTCTGGGGATATCCGTAATCGCACTGACAGGAGCTGACGGCGGCGGGCTTGTCAGAGTGGCGCAGACAGCAGTCAGGGTTCCGGCAGATGAGACGTACCGGGTACAGGAGCTGCACCTTCCGATATACCATTGCTGGTGCGCAATGCTGGAAGAAAGATTTTTTGGAAAGGCATACAGATCCAATGATGCAGAAATTTAATCCGGAAAAAACAAAATATGTGAAACTGGCAGATGCCGTTTTGTCTGTTTTTTTTCATGAACAGCTCAAAAAAAAGGTGGCCGCACAGCCTCTGAATATACCGGATATGGAGAGCATACTGGTGATAGAGGCCGGAAGGATTGGCGATATCGTCATGTCCATTCCGTTTCTAAAGACACTCAGAAGAAACGCGCCCGCGGCAAAGATTACTGTTGTCTGCGGCAGATGGGCAGAGGCAGTCTTAAAGGGGCAGGGGCTGGCTGACCGGCTGATTTTTATGGACACGGAGGCGTTTGCTTCTCCTCTGGCAATGCTCAAAAGACACAGAAAGCTGCGGCAGACGCTCAGGCAGGTAAACACAAAGCAGTATGATCTTGCGCTGGAGCCGCGCGGGGATCTGCGTTATCTCTTTTTTCTGCATGTCTGCCATGCAGACCGGAAAGCGGGCTACCGTTATACCGGCGGGGAGTATCTGCTGACTGATGTGCTGCTGCCGCCGCAAAAGACGGTACATCTTGTAGAAGAGCGGCTGTATTTTGCAAAACAGGCAGGCTGCAGGTTATACCGGGCGGACCGTTATCCGCAGCTGTCGCTGAACGCGGCGCAGAAGGAAGAAAACAAAGCGTTTATCCGCAGACATGGACTTGAGGGAAAACGGATCATAGGGATTCATCCGGGTGCAGGCTTACAGATCAAGCAGTGGGACGGTTTTGAAGAGCTCGCAGCAAGGCTGGCCCGGGATTCCGGCCGGAGGGCATTTCTCGTTTTTGAAGGTCCGGGAGAAACGGAAGCGGCAGAAAAGACGGCAAAGGCTGTCAGGGCACACGGTGCGCAGGCAGTGGTTATCCGGACCGGGCTTGCGCGGTATATGCAAAGACTGGCCCTGTGCCATGCGGTCATATGCAATGACAGCAGTGCCGGGCATCTTGCACGTGCGTACGGGGTAACGGTATTTGTGATCTTTGGCCCGGTAGAGCCTGCGTTTGCAAGGCCATATGCAAAGGACCGGGTTTTTGTATTTTCAGACGATTCCCTGCCGTGCAAGCCATGCTTTCGGACAGCCTGTCCGGCCCGCTATGGCTCTGGTACCTGTCTGAAAAAGATAACTGTCCGTCAGGTATATGAAACATACCTGTCTGCAGAGTCCGCCGGCCATTTATCCGGACCGGAAATTCCAGCGGACCGGAAAGGAGCCATGCCATGCCCGCAGTAAGTATTATTCTGCCCCTGTACAACGGACAGCCATTTATCCGGCATACCCTGCTGCGGATTCGTGCCCAGACTTTTCCGGACTGGGAACTGCTGGTGGTCGACGACGGCTCAGCAGACGACGGGGCAGCCATCGTTATGCGTGAGGCACGCAAAGACCGCAGGATCCGGCTGGTTAGAAAGTCAAACGGCGGGATCAGCAGCGCCAGAAACTACGGGATTGCAAAAGCGTCCGGGAAATATCTTGCCTTTGCGGATCAGGACGATACGACAGGCAGAAACTGGCTGGCGGCCCTTATGGATGGCATGGCCGGGGACGTAGATCTGGCAGTCGGAGGAAAAAAGCTGGAGGCTGCCGATGCCTCGGGCAGAACGGTCAGACGCAGAATCTGCCGGTATGCGGACAGGCTGCTGGAGACGGAGACGGAACGGTATGGATTTTTGTTTAACCAGGAGAATGACGCGTCATCCCAGCATGTATGGAACTGCATGTACAAAAAGGAGCTGGTGAACGTGCACGGAATCCGTTTTGACGAATAGCTGGCAATGGGCATGGAAGACGTGCTGTTTAATATCTGTTATGGCTTTTACTGCAAAAAGATCCATACAATCCCACAGGTCGTATATGCTTACAGGCGGCGGGACGGAACCAGTACTTCCACGAAATACGATCCGGATCCTGTAGGCGGATATGCGCACAGAATGCAGATAATCTCGCGGCTGTGCGGATTTTCATCTGGAAGCAGCGCATACCGGATGTATGGAAATTATGCCCTGCGGGAGCTGTGCAATCTGTATTTCAGAAGCGATGGGGACTACAGCGGAAAGCTGCTGGCCGGGCTTCGGGACGTTTATGTGGAACATGTACCGGATCCGGCAGGCGTCTGCGGGATTCCTTTTGGAAAATCATTTTTCCGCAGGCTGTTTTATGCCGCCGCAGAATATTCCCTGCGGAAAGAAAAATATATGTGCATGAAGCTGCTTAAAAGCATCACAGACAGATATAGAAGAAATGTGCAGCCGGTCCGGCGCCTGTGAAAGCCGGAGGGAAACCAGCAGAAACAGGGAAACCAGCCAGATGAGCATAACCAGAAAAGCCGGATGGAACAGGGAAACCAGCAGAACCGGGATGAACCAGGAAACCTGGCAAAAAAAGAAACCGGAATGAGACAGGAAGCTGTCCGGAATCAGGGAAACCGGATGGATCAGGGAAACCAGCAGAACCGGGATGAACCAGGAATCCAACAGAATCAGAAAAACTGGATGAATTAGCGGAACCAGGAAAATGAGATGAATGAGCAAAACCAGCAAAACCAGATAAATCAGAAAAAACGGATAATTAAGCAGAATCAGGAAACCGGGATCCGTCAGGAAAACAGAATCCGTCAGGAAAACGGAATGAATCAGGAAAACAGAATGGATCAGGCAATACAGATACGCCGGATTCATAAAAAAAAGATACTGGTCATCGGAGACGTTATGCTGGACCAGTATTACTGCGGCACCGTCAGCAGGATATCACCGGAAGCGCCTGTACCTGTTCTGTTAAAAAAGACTCAGAGATGTACGCCGGGAGGCGCGGCCAATGTGGCGGCTAATCTGGCGGCAGGCGGACAGCAGGCGTATGTCATGTCGGTCATTGGTCCGGATGAGGCCGGAGATATCCTGCTGCAGCTGCTGGAACAGGAAGGCATTGACGTAAGCCATTTCCTAAGGCATACCCGCGGCACGACGGTAAAGACGCGGTTTCTGGCGGACGGGCATCAGCTGCTGCGGATGGATACAGAGATGACCGGTGAGCTGCCGTCGGCAGTGACAGACCGGCTTCTGGCAGAGTATCAGGCTGCAGCAGCGGATATGGATCTGATTATTTTGTCGGATTACCAGAAAGGGCTGCTGACCCATGATTTTGTACAGGAGATGTTAAAGACAGCTGCCCGGATGAATAAAAAAGTACTGGCCGACGCAAGGGATCCGGGTGTCTTAAAATACCGGGGAGCGTATTTGTTAAAGCCGAATCTGAAAGAGCTTCGTACGCTTACAGGTATGCCTGCGCAGACAGATGATGGGATAGAAGAAGCTTCCAGAGAGCTGATGCAAAGGGCAGACTGTAAGTATGTGCTTACGACATGCGGAGCGCAGGGCATGGTTCTGGCCGGAAAAGATCTGGTATACAGAGTAAAGCCGGCAGGGCAGGAGGTCTTTGACGTCACAGGAGCCGGAGATACAGTGATTGCATATCTGGCAGTCTGTCTGGCAAATGGCTGGAGGATAGAGGACGCTGTGCTGGCCGCTGACTATGCAGCGGGCATTCAGGTAGCCAGAACGGGGACGGCGTCTGTCCGGCTGCGGGAGGTCTTAAGCGCAATGGGAGCAGGTTCCGGACTGGCTGCGATCGCGAAACCGGTATCCGGCAAGATGCTGTCCCAAAAGGATATTTCCAGACTGCGGCAGCAGTATGCAGACAGGAAGATCGTATTTACAAACGGCTGCTTTGACCTTTTACATGCCGGTCATGTGCGCTGCCTTAAGGCAGCGGCAGAGCTGGGAGACATTCTGGTTGTCGGGCTGAACGCGGACGCTTCCGTAAGACGTTTAAAAGGACCGGGGCGCCCGGTGAACAGCCTTGCAGACCGGGCAGAGCTGCTTTGCGCGATGGACTGCGTGGATTATGTCGCAGTATTTGAAGAAGATACCCCGGTACGGCTGATCGGAGAGCTCCAGCCGGATGTACTTGTCAAAGGCGGAGATTATACGCCGCAGGAAGTAGCAGGCAGAACGATCGTGGAAGCACGCGGGGGAATCGTAAAGATCCTGCCGCTTCTAAAAGGCAGGTCCACGACAGGCATTCTCAGCCGTGCGAGGGCAGAGCAGCAGTAAGCAGCTGTAGGGGAAGACTGGCAGAATGGAAAGATTAGCAGAATGGAGTAAGACATGAGCATTGTCGTAACAGGAGGCGCCGGATTTATCGGCAGCTGCATCGTACGCAGACTGAACGAAACCGGAAGGTCAGATATCATCATTGTAGACAATATCGCGGCTACAGACAAATGGATGAACCTGAGAAATAAAAAATATACCGCTTATATCCACAAATCCAGATTTCTGGAAGCGCTGCCTGATATGGATGACGTAGAGGTCATTATTCATATGGGTGCGCAGTCTTCCACGAAGGAGCGGGATTTTGATTACCTGTGGGAAAACAATGTAGCATATACCAGGGCCTTATGGGATTACTGCAGCCGCAGGCAGATCCGGTTTTTATATGCCAGCTCTGCCGCGACTTATGGCGACGGCTCTGCAGGATTTGACGACCGGTGCGGGATTGACCGTCTGATGCCGTTAAATGCCTATGGGTATTCCAAACAGGCGTTTGACCTGTGGGTGGAGCATCAGGCAGAAGTATTCCCAAAGCAGTATGCCGGATTTAAGTTTTTTAATGTCTACGGGCCGAATGAGTATTTTAAGCAGGAGATGGCCAGCATGGTCTTTCATGGATACCGGCAGCTTTGCAGGGACGGGGAGATCCGTCTGTATTGCTCCTGCCGGCCGGAGTATGCGGACGGCGGGCAGATGCGGGATTTTGTATATGTAAAAGATGTGTGCAATGTGCTGATGTGGTTTCTGGAGCATCCGGACAGGAGCGGGCTGTTTAATGTCGGAACCGGACAGGCGGGCAGTTTTGCACAGCTTGCAGAGGCGGTGTTTCATGCGCTGGGGAAAAAGACGCGGATCCGCTATGTAAAGATGCCGGAGCAGATCAGGGACAGATACCAGTATTATACGCAGGCGGATATCCATAAGCTGCGGGAGGCCGGGTATACGGCGGAGTTTATGGATCTTACGGCAGGGGTCCGGGATTATGTCAGACAGTATCTGGAAAAAGGATTTGCTGTTTATTAAGAGACTGTAACAGGATGCCGTTGCGTGGAGGATAAATGGAAAGGACGCAGGATGGTTTATTTGTATATAGCGGCGTGGGTTCTGTGCCTGTATGCATTCTGTGTCAGGCCGCAGAGGATAAATAAAATATACGATACCGGATATTTTTCCGTGACGGAGCTGGCAGTTCTGGCGCTTGTTTTCATACTGATCACAGCGAACCGGACAGGACCTGATATTGTAAGCTATGTAAAATCCTATGAAGCGGATACTTATCAGTATACAAGAGAGCCACTTTATACACTGCTGAGATTTGTTTTTTATCATATGGGTGTTTCCTTTTATGTATTTCGCGCGGTTCTGACCTTCTTAACCGGTCTGCCTGCGGTGATTACCATTAAAAAAACGGGGGCGGATATCCGGTTTATGCTGCTGTTTTATCTTCCTTCCATGATTTTTATGGATTCCATGCAGTTTCGCAATGCGATAGCATTCTGGCTGATGATATGGAGCCTGCGGTATTTTGTACAGGAAGAAAAGTATGCGGCGGTAAAATATGTGATTTTTATACTGCTCATCGCACAGATCCATACAGCCTATTATTTTGCCCTGATTCTGGCTGTGGGATTTTTAAAAAAAAGAAGAAAGCAGATTGCGGTTGTGATATTTGCTGCCGGAGTTTTTCTGGCCGTACTTACGTTATGCAATGGAAAGCAGGTCCCGATGCTTGTATTTTTTCTGGAACATTTTTTAGCGAAAGACGATTCCAGAACGTGGAAATATGTGACTTCAGGAAATTTTGGCTGGATCATTCCGACAGGAATCCATGCAGTCACAACAATTGTTTCCACAGTCGTAAACCGCCATGCACACAAAGATCATTCCAAAATGACAAAAAAGCAGCTGGAATATCTGGATCTGGTATGGATTTATAATATGGTTTTATTTCTTACAGTACCGGCAATTATGATGAACATGCATTATTACAGACTGGTCAGAGGCGCGTTTATGCTGAATGTGGCAGGTATTTCTTACCTGTATCAGAAAGGGACAAGGCCGGACCGCTTCCGTTGTCTGATTATTGGACTGCTTGTTTTACTGACGGGATTCTGGTTTGTGCTGGATATGGTTATTTTTGAGAAAAGCGCCGTGATGGCTGGTCCGGTGCTGGAAGGCAGACTGTTCTTTCTGCCGCATTCCAAAGGAGAATAAAATGGAACATCACAGTCCGCTTAAAAAAAACGCAGCGCTGAATGCCGTCAGGCAGGCATGTGTGATTGCTTTTCCGTTTCTGACCTTTGCCTATGCGACACGTGTTCTGGGATCAGAGCAGATGGGAATGCACGCCTTCGGTCAGTCCGTTGTAAGCTATTTTGTATCCCTTGCAATGATGGGGATTCCCGATTATGCAGGCAGGGAAGCATCCGTACTGCGGGACAGGGAAGAAAAACTGGGTAAATTTGTCAGTGAGATCGTTTCCATAAACCTGATGACCGCTGCGGCGGCATATGGACTGCTGTTCTTATTGCTGCAGATATGGGGAAAGCTGCGTCCATACCGGTATATCATTCTGATTCAGAGCACGCAGATGATTCTTACAGCGGCCGGAACAGACTGGATCAACACGGCATTTGAGGATTTTTTATATCCCACCGTCCGGTATATCGTAACGGGAGCAGGCTGCATCGTGGCTATGCTGCTGCTTGTAAAAAATGAATCAGATCTGTATGCCTATACGTTCCTTTTGATGCTTGCATCAGCAGGAGGAAATCTGTGGAATATTTACCATGTCCGCAGATATGTAAAAATAAAGCCGGCATTATATCTGAATGTAAAACAGCACCTGCCGCCCATGCTTTTGTTTTTTATCAGCGGCATGGCGCTGATCATTTATCTGAACTCGGACCTGACAGTGCTTGGACTGCTTGTGGATGACAGGACGGTAGGGATTTACGCGGTTTCTGCCAGAATTTATCTGATGGTAAAGGCTTTGATCAACGCCCTTGTCATGGCAGCCGTTCCGGGACTTTCCTGGCTGGCTGCAGCCGGGCAGACGGACAGATACAGGCAAAAAGTATCCAGACTCGCAGACGGTCTGCTATTGCTGGCTGTTCCGGCTGCGGCCGGTATGTTTTCCGAGGCGGAAAATATCATTTATTTTGCAGCCGGCAGCGCCTATCTGGAAGGAACCGGTGTGCTGAAAATTTATAGTGCGGTACTGCTCCCTGCAGTATGTTCCTGTCTGTTTTCCTATGCAGTGCTGATGCCCTTCCACATGGAAAAATATTTTACAGCAGTAGTCATTCCGGCGGCGGCCTTAAATATCGGGCTGAACTTTTTTCTGATTCCAAAGCTGGGGATGTACGGCGCTGCGGTAACGACACTGCTCGCGGAAGCGATGGTATTTGCCGTTACGTTATATTTTGCGACAGGAAAGATAAATCTGCGGATCTGCAGGCGGGATTTTCTGACAGAGCTTGCGGGCGGAGCAGTGATCTGCGGTATCTGCAGGGCAGTACAACAGCTTCAGCTGAATCCTGGGATCAGACTGTGGCTTTCCATTGGTATGTCAGCAGCCGGATACTGTATGGCGCTGTTTCTGATGAAAAACAGTGTATTTTTGGAACTTACAGGATCCATATGGAAAAAAGGCAGTTCAGTCAGACGAAGGAACTGGAAAGAGTAAAAAGGAAAAAGGAAAAAGAATGCAGGTAAAAAGATTTGAAGAAAAAATATGGCTGTCTTCCCCCACAATGCATGGCGAGGAACAGGTTTATGTAAAAGAAGCGTTTGATACAAACTGGGTTTCTACAGTAGGAGCCAATCTGGAAAAGCTGGAGGAGGAAGTCTGCAGACAGACCGGATGCAGATACGCAGTGGCGCTGTCTGCAGCGACGGCGGCATTGCATATGGCAGTAAAACTGGCAGGAATCAGGCAGGGAGACAAAGTATTCTGTTCGGACATGACGTTTGCGGCTTCGGTAAATCCCGTGTCCTACGAGAAAGGGGAACAGATCTTTATCGATGAAGAATATCAGACCTGGAATATGGATCCCGCCGTACTGGAAAAGGCATTCCGGCTATATCCAGGGGTTCAGGCAGTGATCGTCGCCAACCTTTACGGGACGCCTGCCAGACTGGATGAAATACGGGAAATCTGTGACGCAAACCATGCGGTATGCATCGAAGATGCAGCGGAGTCCTTCGGGGCATCCTATAAGGGAAAGCAGACAGGTACGTTTGGAACGTATAATGTCATCAGCTTTAACGGAAACAAGATCATCACGACATCCGGAGGCGGCATGCTGCTGACAGACGATGCAGCAGCGGCAGAAAAGGTACGCTTCTGGTCTACGCAGGCCAGGGAAAAATATCCGTGGTATCAGCACGAGGAAATCGGCTATAACTACCGCATGTCAAATATTCTGGCAGGGATCGGAAGAGGGCAGCTGCTGCATCTTAGGGAGCATATTGACCGGAAAAAGGCAATTTACCAGCGATATCTGAACGGCCTGAAAGGACTGCCTGTCACGATGAATCCTTATCTGGAATGCTCAGAGCCGAATTTCTGGCTCAGCTGTCTGCTCTTAGACAAAGACTGCGGAATTACTCCGGACAGCATCCGTCAGAAACTGGCGGCATATAACGTCGAAGCAAGGCCGGTCTGGAAGCCCATGCATTTACAGCCGGTTTTTCGGGGCTGCCGGTATGTGACGCTGGAAGAAGGCACAGACGTTGGGACAGATATTTTTCAGAGGGGACTGTGTCTGCCAAGTGACATTAAAATGTCAGAGGATGCACAGGATGCTGTGATGGAACTGATAAAGAGCTGTTTTTAAGAAGTGGCGTACATAAAGGCAGAATCAGATGGTGACAGACAAAAAAAGAAAACAAAGTTTTTATCAGAAATATGGAAAACGTATCTTCGATATAGCACTGTCTCTGGCCGCAATGATCCTGGCGGCGCCTCTGATGCTTGTGACAGCCTGGATGGTGCGGATCAGGCTCGGCAGTCCGGTTATCTTCAGACAGCCAAGACCCGGAAAAGATGAAAAGATTTTTATGCTGTACAAATTCCGCTCCATGACAGATGCAACAGATGCGTACGGGCGGCTCCTTGCGGATGAAATGCGGCTGACCGGATTTGGAAAAAAGCTGCGCGCGACAAGCCTGGACGAGCTGCCGGAACTGTTTAATATTCTAAAAGGGGATATGAGCTTTGTAGGACCAAGGCCACAGCTGGTCCGGGATATGGTATTTATGACACCCGTACAGAGAAAAAGGCATATGGTCAGACAGGGACTGACGGGACTGGCGCAGGTAAATGGGCGGAATGATATCTCATGGGATGAAAAGCTGGAGCTGGATTTGAAATATATTACAAACATAAGCCTGCGGAGTGACTGTGCGATTTTATGTAAAACAGTGAAACGTGTGTGGAACCGGGAAGGGATTCACACAGAGGGCATGGCGACGGCGGAGGATTATGGAGATTATCTGCTGGGAACGGGCAGGATTACGGCGGAGGAGTATGGGAGGAGAATGAGACTGGCAGAGAGGCTTGTAAAGCATGGGGCGAAGAACGAAACTGGCAGATGAAGATATTGTGAAGCATAAAGCAGTTTGTATTTACGTATGGCCGGAACAGAGGATTGGGAAATGGAAAAAGGACTGGTATCAGTTATTACACCTACATATAATTGCGCACAATTTATTGCGGAAACGATTGAATCTGTATGGGCACAAACTTATCAGAATTGGGAAATGATTATTGTTGATGATTGCTCGACAGATCATACACGGAAGATCGTAGAAGGTTATTCCGCGAAGGATAAGAGGATCCGGTACTACTGTCTGGATTCAAATTCTGGTGCGGCAGTTGCACGGACAAAAGCAATGCAGCTGGCAAACGGAGAGTACATGGCATTCTTAGATGCAGACGACTGCTGGACAGAGGATAAGCTGAAAAAGCAGCTCGCTTTTATGAAGAAAAAAAATGTCGCATTTACCTGTACGGCGTATGAGCAGGTGGATGAGGAAGGAAGAGCTTTAGGAAGGGTAATAAAAACAATCCCCAAAACCAGTTATAACCGGCTGCTGCTCGACTGTCCGGTTGGAAATTCAACAGTCATGTATCATGTAAAGAAAATGGGAAAGTTCGAAGTACCGGATATTCGGAAAAGAAATGACGATGCACTCTGGCTTCAGATGTTAAAGAAAGAAACATATATATATGGCATGAATTGTGTGCTGATGCGATACCGCATTCGCAAAAATTCGATTTCCAGGAATAAGCTGAAATTAATTAAATATCACTGGATTCTGTATAGAAATATTGAACATCTGAGCGTTTTTTCCAGTTTGTTTCATATCGGTTACTGGTGCGTGATCAAGGTTCTAAGAATTAAGTGACACGCACAGAACTATATCGTAACAGATCTGTCAGGATAAACTATAAGAAAATGGAGTAATAAATGAAAGAAAAATTATTGGATAAAATCAGAAAAAGGAATCTGACAGTTGGCGTAGTCGGACTTGGCTATGTAGGACTGCCATTAGCTGTTGAGAAGGCTAAGGCGGGATTTCGGACGATTGGATTTGATGTGCAGGAGAAAAAGGTTCAGATGCTCAATGCAGGGCACAATTATATTGGAGACGTTGTAGACAGTGATCTGAAAAAGCTG
>CANTHI010000020.1 GCA_947653505.1 uncultured Eubacterium sp. | reverse complement strand
AGCAGATCGCGTCCATCAGCTCCCCCGACCCCCTTTCAAAATTCTTGCAAATTCCCGGATGGCTGATTCCGGCTGAACCAGATGTTCTAAAACTTCCGTACAGATTACCGCATCAAATGATGCATCCCCAACCGGAATATCTGTAATATCACTCACAATATCTATTTTCGAATAATCCCATTGATCCGTGTCACTGGGCTGAAGGATCGAATCCTCCGCATCCGGAACATACGCACAAAAATCCTGGGAAACATACTTTAGATGTCTGCAATATTTTCTATTTTTACATTCTCCCGCTCCTGCATCCAGAATCCTGCTTCCTTTTGGAATGTGTCTGACAGCCTGCGCGGTCCATTTTGCTCTTCGTTCTGATAAACAGTCTCCATATAAATGTGCATAAATACCATGTCTGATTTTTTTGACGATGGAGTTCATCCACACCCCTCCTCTCTGTATAAAACCAGTTTTTCTCACACAAACAACCTGCAGACAGCCTTTTCATATTCCTCCAATGAATACCTGCGCACACGCTCCATTGATTTTTTCCTATACCCTTCAGCAAGCTTTTCATCTGATAATATGCGAAGCATCGCGTCTGCCAGACACTTTTCTTCCGGCTTTAGAGCATCTGTCTGCCAGTCTGCTTTCCCGTCCATCACCGGAACAAGAATCCCATAGTCTGCATATACAATTTCTTTCCTTTCAAATACCGGATCATAAATGTCCTCGTGCAGGATTTCTCTCGGTCCACTTTTGCAATCTGTTGCAACGACCGGAAGCCCTGCCGCCATCGCTTCCACCATCGCGTTGGGAAACCCCTCCGAGACAGATGAGAGCACATACAGATCCGCACCTGCCAGATATGGAAACGGGTTCGTTTTTCCGCCTAAAAAATCTACCCGCTCTTCCACTCCCAGCTGACGGGCCAGCCTGATATACGGCTGCGGATCTCCGCCGCCGATATGGATCAGTCTCGCGTTTTTATACCGCCTGTTCATATATGCAAACGCCCTGACAAGATGCCCGTATCCTTTTACCTCATGGATCCTTCCGAGCGTAATAATGATCTTTTCCTTCGCCGCGGTTTTCTTTTGCATAAGCGAAACCGCCTGCGCCGCAGCTTTTTTTCGTACCGTTTCTATATCGACCGGGTTGGTCAGCGCTACGGTATGCTCCAGTCCGTACATACGTTTTGCATCATCTGCCATACTTTTGGAACAGCATACCGTCACATCCGCCCGCGGATATACAAATTTTCTCTGCGTCCAGCTTTTCAGCTCCAGATACCCTCTGACTCCTGTAAAGACCTTTTCTGTCCGCCTGGAAAACACATTGACCATATTCGCAGTCGCTCCAAAGCTGTAAGCATAGTCAATGCATCTGCTTTTTTTCAGTTTTTTTACTGCCATAGTCCGCCGGAGCAGCTGCAGCAGTTTTTTTATTATCCCTTTTTGTGCAGGCAGGCAGATGTGAATGATATTGTGGCCTCTGGTATCATAAAAAAGATTCTGGTCGTCGAAAATAACTGTACATACCTGAAATTCTCCGTTCCTGCCCAGAAGGTCCTCTGTCATCAGACAGACTCTTTCCTGTCCTCCCTGCGCCAGATTGGGAACGATCAGCATCACATTTTTGGTTCCCATTTTAATCCCTCTGCTCTTTGCAAAGCTGCTTTTGTCCTTTATGATAAATACCTCTGATACCACCTTTGAAAGCACAGATAAGACCAGAGCATTCTGGAAAAATTTCTCCCTCTGCCGTCCCCTGCTTTCAGAAAATCATCCGTCAGCTTTCTTACCATCCCCGCTTCGAAAATACCCTGTCTTGTGACATATTCCTGAGCGGAAAAATCTAACAGCATTTCCCGCAGCGGTCCTCTCAGCCACGCATCCAGCGGAACGCCGAATCCTTTTTTCGGCCGGTCCAAAAGCTTCTTTGGAATATATTCATACGCAAGATCTTTTAAAATCCGCTTTTTATTCAGCCATTTGTATTTAAACGTATGACTAAGACGGAACGAATACTCCATAACCCTGTGGTCTAAAAGCGGGCACCTTGCTTCCAGGGAATATTTCATCGTTGCGCGGTCCACTTTGCATAAAATATCTCCGGGCAGATACGTATCCAGATCCAGAAGCATCCGCCTTTTCTGCCAGTCCGGCTCTGCATAATGCAGTTCGGCCGGATACCGGACCGGCTCCTTCTCCCCTTTGACCATCGTCTCTGCCAGATACAGATAAATATCTGAGATCAGCTGGGTCTTTGTATCCGCAGCTTTGTTTTTTACAATCGTTCTTACAGACAGCGGCAGTCTATCCGCCAGTCCGGCTGCCTGAAACAGGGGCATCCCACAGATTTTGTCAATCAGCCTGCCGGGCGGATCCAGCAGCTGTGCCAGCCGGACCAGATCATAGATGTTATACCCGCAGAACAGCTCATCCCCGCCGTCTCCGGTCAGCGCCACCTTTACATCCTTTGCGGCTGCTTCTGCCACGAGCATACTCGGGATCTGGGATGCATCCGCAAAAGGCTCGTCGTAATATTGTGGAATACTGTCCACCAGAGAAAGCATATCCTGTTCCGTAATATAGTACTCCGTATGGATTGTACCGAGCGCTTCCGCCACTGCTTTTGCATAGCCTGCCTCGTTTAATTCCGGATCTTCAAACCCGATCGCATAGGTACGCACCGGCTGGCCGGATACCCTGCGGGCAATCGCTGTGACAAGGGAAGAATCATAACCGCCGCTTAAAAACATTCCTACCGGCACATCCGCTTCCAGACGGATTTTTACTGCGTCGGTAAGCAGCGCCTTTAATTCTGCCCTGGCCTGTCTGTAATCTTTCACCGGCATTTTTCTATTTTTGTGATATACCCGGGAAACATCCCAGTATTTCCGTGTGGAAATACATCCGTTGTGATATCTGAGCACGGCGCCTGGCTCCAGCTTGTATGTATGCGCAAATATCGTCTCCGGCGCCTGTATATACTGATGGTACAAAAAACGTGATAACACCCTGCTGTTGATCTTTTTTTCAAAATAAGGATATGCCATAAGCGGCTTTAGCTCTGAGCCAAAAACCAGTTCTCCATGATGCCAGTAATAATATAAAGGCTTTTTTCCAATCCGGTCCCTGGCAAGCCAGACCTCCTTTGTCCTTCTGTCAGACACTGCAAACGCAAACATGCCATTGAACCGCTTCACACAACCGATCCCCCATTTCAGGTACGCTGCAAGAATGACTTCCGTATCACAGTGGGAGCGGAACGGATAGCCGGACAGTACGGACTTTAACTCCTGATAGTTATAAATCTCGCCGTTAAATACAACGGACACACTCCCGTCCGCAGACTGCATCGGCTGATGCCCCAGACCGGACAGATCCAGTATTGACAGTCTTCTCTGCGCGAGACCAATCCAGATATTTTCTGTGACACATTCTATCTCTTCCCCACTGTCATCCGGCCCACGGTGAACCATCGAATTGTTCATTTCTTTCAGTTTTTCATATGATATTTTATGCTTTGTCACAAACCCGCAGATCCCGCACATATAACTCCCTCCCTGCCTGTATCCTTTTGATATTCCATATTTTGGGGCCAGCAGATATTCCTCACAAAGACAATCCGGGGCCTTTTCCTGCCCGTGCATATACTTTTTTCAGATAGTTATCCCACTGGCGGTAAATGGCCGCTTCATTGTACGTCGTGCGTATATCTGAAGCGTGACGTGCCAGACGTGCCGCTCGCTCTGGATGCCGCAGCATATCATGCATCGCCTGTATCAGCGCGTTTTCATCTTCATTTGGCACAAGTATACCATTGACCCCGTTTTGGATCAGCATACGCGGACCGCCGCAGGGACAGTCGGTTGCTATCACCGGCAGCCCCATCGCCATCGCTTCCATCAGTGCGTTTGGCATACCCTCAGATCTGGAAGCGAGTACAAACAGGCACGCGTCACAAATCTCGTGATACAGATCCTCCTTTTGTCCCGCAAAAATCACCCGTTTTGAAATCCCCAGTTCCACAGCAAGCTCCCGGATGCCAGGCCGGCTGTCATATCTGCCATACAGCCACAGCGTATAATCATCGTATTGTTTATCCAGGCCGGCAAATGCCCGCAGCAGCAGCGGATAGTTTTTTTCATCCGTAAATCTCCCGACACTGACAATCCGTCTGGACCGCTTTCCTTCATAAGGCAGACAGCGGTCCGCTCCATGCACCGCGTTTGGAATGATCACAGATTTTTTCCGCAGCTTTTGATGAAAATATCCCGCCGCCTGCTTTGTCTGAAATACAAACCCATCCGCCCTGTCATAGATCATCCGGACCAGAGACGGATAGAAGATGCCTTTCATATCATACCACGGATTCGACCGGTAGCTGCCGATCACGGGAATGCCATTTTTTCTGCGCATCAGACATGCTGCCAGACAGGGACGGGGCAGAAACGCCAGCACCAGATCCGCCTGTATGGAATCCACAAGTCTGGCGCAGGCCCGCGCAGCAAAAGCCGTATGAACCAGCTTTTCTGGCAGGCTGTTTTCCTGTCTGTATCCCAGTGAATACATATGGATTCTTTCATCCAGCGCATACTCGCACTCCCATTCCAGATAAGACACGACCGACACCTGATATCTGTGAATCAGGCAGGTATTGCAAAGACCGCTGATCACGCGTTCCGTGCCTCCTTTTTTCATATTCATTGTAAATATCACGATATGCATGTTAAAACCCGTTCTCTCCCATTCCTGTCATGTTTTTATGCCGCAGCGCCCTCCCGCTCATACCAGGTCTGAAATACGAGCAGCGCCCATATTTCTTCTTTCCGGTTGACCCGTCCTGAAAAATGCTCTTTTAATATGCGATTCACATATTTCCCGTTCAGGATTCCGTCCCGCTCCAGTTTTTTTGGATTCAGCTTCTGTCTGACCCAGTCTTTCAGCTCCTTACGGAACCAGTCGTCCAGCGGAATCCCAAACCCGGACTTTGGCAGCTTTGTATAATTTTCTGGCAGTACATCAGCAAACGTACTTTTGAAAATCCGTTTCAGCGTTTTGCCCCTGATTTTGTACGCATCCGGAAGGGAAAACGCAAATTCCACGATCTCCTTTGACAGCAGAGGCGTCCTGGTCTCCAGTGAATGCAGCATACTCATGCGGTCCATTTTTACGAGCATATCTCCTTCCAGTACGGTCGTAAGATCGGTATACTGGACTTTTTTCCAGGCGCTTCCATCCGCAGCGTCGTACCGTTCCTTTAGAAATGCCATACAGTCTTTCGAAAAATATTGCCTGTTCAGCAGTTTTTGGCGTTCCTCTTCTTTGAAGCCCAGACTGACCAGTTCCTGATACTGCTCAAATGCATTCTGCCCGCAGCAATGAAGCACTTTCCGTATCTGGCGGCTTTTCACGCTCTGATCCGGCAGGGCATATACCACCCTGGCAAAACCGTCACGCAGCCATTTGGGCAAACGGCAAAGCAGCCTGCTGTAATAGCCGATCAGATATCTGCTGTATCCTAAAAACAACTCATCTCCGGCGTCTCCGGTCAGAATGACCTTTACATGCTCCCCCGCAAATTCCGATATAAAATATGCAGGCAGAAGAGAGGAATCTGCAAATGGCTCGTCGATGGTTTCCAGTATGCTGTCCAGGCACTGCAATACCTGCGTATGATCCAGCTCGTATTCGTGATGGCTGGTCCGGTATTTTTCTGCGATCAGGCGTGCCCGCGCCCTTTCGTCGTATTCCTTTTCTGCAAATCCCATCGTAAACGTACGGACCGGCCGGGTACTGTATTCTGCCATCAGACTGACAATGACGCCGGAATCCATCCCTCCGCTTAACAAAGCGCCGACGGCAACATCACTGTTCATCCTTTCCCTGACAGACTTTCGCAATAACGCCTTTAACTGCTGCTGTGCCTGCCTGTAAGACAGATGCTGGCATCTTTTATTCTGTAAAAGACTCCAGTACTCTTTTTCACAGACCGTTCCGTCTGCATCCACCGTCAGATAGTGTCCGGCCCGCAGCTTACGCACATCCTGCCAGATGGTACGCGGCGCTGGTATGTATCTGAGCTGAAAATACTGATTTAACGCCTGGATATCCAGCTGTTTTAAAGGGATGCCTGTACCCATAATGCTTTTTAGTTCTGAAGCCCACAAAAATGCACGGCCCGCATAATAATACAAAGGCTTTTCTCCCATACAGTCTCTCGCCAGAATAAGCCGCTTTTTTCTGACATCATATATGGCAAATGCAAACATCCCATCCAGCCTGCGGAATGCGTCCGTCCCATACTCTTCATAGGCATGCAGGACCACTTCCGTATCGGTCGCGGAGCAAAACTGATGCCCGCGCTTTACCAGCTGCTTTTTTAAGTCGCTGTAATTATAAATCTCACCGTTATACACGATGACAAGTGAACGGTCTTCGTTGTAAACAGGCTGGTTTCCCGATTTCAGATCCAGAACCGCAAGACGTCTCATCCCCATTGCCAGCGCCGCATCCTGATACATTCCCTCGCTGTCTGGTCCCCGGTATCTGATTTTTTCATTCATTGCATGGACGATCCCGGCACGTTCCTCATAAGAATACTGATGCCGCAGATCATAAAAACCATTTATCCCACACATAGGCGCTTCTCCTTATTTTACTGCAGATGCTCCTGATACCATTCCGCCGCCTGCGCAATCCCTTCTGCAAAATCATATTCCGGCCTGTAGCCAAGCATCGTTTCTGCTTTATGGATGTCCGCGTTGCTGTGTCTGATATCTCCTGCCCGTTCTGGTCCGTACAATGGCTCCGTCTGCTTTCCCAGTGTCTGTGCCAGTGTATGATACAGATCCACCAGGTACTCCCTGCTGCCGCAGGCGATATTATAGACTTCCCCGGCGGCTTCCTCAGGCGCCAGACATGCCTTTAAATTCGCTTCAATGACATTGTCAATATACGTAAAATCCCTGCTCTGCCTGCCATCCCCATGTATGACCGGCTGCCCGTCATGCAGCAGCTGGCGGATAAACCTTGGAATCACTGCCGCATAAGGCCCGTCCGGATCCTGCCGTCTGCCAAATACGTTAAAGTAACGCAGGCCATACGTCTCCAGTCCGTAATGGAGCCAGTACTGTCTGGCCCACTCCTCGTCACAGCGTTTGGTAACGGCATATGGCGATAAGAGCTTTCCTTCTCTTCCTTCCTGCTTCGGAAGCTGCGGTTCGTCTCCATATACAGACGAGCTGGACGCATACACAAATTTTTTTACATGACACTGTCTGGCTGCTTCCAGCATATTGAGTGTCCCAGTGATATTATTGGCACAGTAAAATAACGGCATCTCTATAGAGCGCGGCACGCTTCCCCATGCTGCCTGATGCAGCACATAATCCACTCCTTCACATGCCTGCATGCAGACCTTAGGATCTTTGATATCTCCTTTTAGAAACAGATACCTGCTGTCATTTGCAAACAGATCCACATTCTCCTGTTTTCCTGTAGACAGATCATCCAGACAGCGCACGCTGCAGCCGAGCTGCAGGACTGCCTCACACAGATTGGAGCCAATAAAGCCGGCTCCGCCCGTTACAAGAAATACCGAATCTTTATTAAATTTCAGTTCCCGATATGACATTGTTACAGCCTCTCTTTCTTTTGATCTAAATGCCCGCAGCTGATGCCCAGTGCGATGATAAATATGCTCCATGCCAGATACCTGTGTCGCAGCGCCGTACCAGCGTTGCGCACGCCCCATGCAAAGATCCCCGCAAAAGCAGCTCCGCCTGCCAGCGCCGCATACGTATACCGGCGGATCTGCCTCTTCCTGCCGCTTTGCACAAGGGACCAGACAATCACAGCTGCCAGCGGCAGTCCGTCCATCGCAAACATAACAAGATCTCTGAATCCTCTTGCATCCGGCGGCAGCGGAGAGAACAAAAAGTAAAACATCCGCAGCAGTGTATAGGGCACAAACTGTCCCCATGACTGGCAGTCCATAGACACCAGATAATCCGAACCTCCCTGCACAAAGAATTTATGGGTGATATCATAAAGATTCCATTCCACACCCAGATATGCAAAGAACAACGGCCGCAGCGGAGTCTTACTGACCAGCCACAATCCTGCCAGACTGATGACAGACACGGCTCCGGTCCGCAGCTGCCACCGGTATCTTTGTTCCCTGGCATCCCAGAACATCATCACAGCCACATATGCCACCCACAGCGCCACGGACGCAGAATGCAGGATGATTGCCGGCACCACACAGATCCATGCCTGCAGACAGTATTTCCACCGCCCGGTCTGCATCCAGATCAGGAAACGCTCAAAAGACCACATGCCGAAAAACATCTCCGCGCTTTCCCTGAGCAGAATAGATGAGAGTATCACACCCGTCGGCAGCAGCGCCCAGACTGCGCCTATGGCCTGGCAGGCGCTGTTTTTTACCTGAAATCTTCTGCATATCCGGAGCAGAATCCCTGCACCAAGCACCCAGAAAACGATATTTACATATTGTGCGCAGAAGCGGTTTTCCCCTGTCATACGATAAATGCCAGAAATCAGATATGGATATTTCGTAGACACAGCCTCCGGTCCCAGTCCCCGGTATAATTCTGCCGCATCTCTGGCAAAGCTCTCAGAATCTCCTCCGGAATGCATCAGCGTAAGCACATCCCTTCCATAAAGATCCACCCACAGGCAGGCGCACCGCAGCAGATAGCCCGCGCAGATTATCGCAGCCTGTATCCCGTCAGCCATGCGCCACAAGACAAGCAGCACCAGACCAGAGCCTGTCCCGATGACTCCGGCGCTGACCAGAGCCGCCGCCATATCCGTTACGCCCAGACAGGTAAGGAAACAAAGCAGTAAAAGCAGCAGGAACACAAACAGGCATGCAAAAGCTTCCGTCCCTTTTCTTTTCCAATACAGCATCACGTGACCCTATAACCGCCAGTAACAGTATCCGGCTGCTTCATACTGCTGCCTGTCCAGCATTCCTTTTAAATCCATCAGGATCCCTGCCCCCTCTCCAAAAAAGCGCTGCGTCTTTTCCGGTGTAAAATCCTCAAATATACTGTGGGCAACCGCCAGCACAACCACATCCATGCCTGAAACCGCGGACAGATCTGCAAGTGTAATCCCATACAGCCGCTCTGCCTCATCCGCATCCGCGACAGGATCTGTCACCAGCGGTTCAATACCGTACTCCCTTAGCTCCCTGATCACATCGAAAACCTTTGTATTTCTCGTATCCGGACAGTTTTCCTTAAACGTAAATCCAAACACCGCAACCTTTGCCTGACGGACCGGCCGGTTTTCCTTTATCAGATTTTTGACTACATTTTCTGCCACGTATCTGCCCATATCATCATTCATCCGGCGTCCGGATAAAATAATCTGGCTGTGATATCCGAGTTTTTCCGCACGATAAGTCAGATAATACGGATCTACCCCGATGCAGTGCCCGCCGACAAGCCCCGGATAAAAATTTAAAAAATTCCATTTCGTTGCGGCTGCTTTCAGAACCGACTGTGTATCGATCCCCATTTTATGAAAAATAACCGACAACTCATTCATAAAGGCAATATTGATATCCCGCTGGCTGTTTTCAATTACCTTGGCCGCCTCGGCAGTCTGTATGCTCTCCGCCCGGTAAACGCCTGCATCCACCACAATTTCATATACTTTCGCTACGATTTCGAGTGTTTCCTCATCCATACCGGATACAATTTTTGTAATGGACGACAGTCTGTGTACCTGATCTCCCGGATTAATCCGTTCCGGCGAATAGCCTACTTTAAAATCTGCCCCGCAATTTAGTCCGGACTGCTCTTCCAGTATCGGAATACAGATTTCTTCCGTCACTCCCGGATAAACCGTCGACTCAAATACAACGACGCTTCCTTTTACAAGATGCCGCCCCAGTATCCTGCAGGCTCCTTCCACAGGAGCCAGATCCGGCGTATGATCCTCTTTCACCGGCGTCGGTACTGCCACGATATGGAATTTCGCCCTCTCCAGACATTTCTCATCGGATGAAAACTCTACCGTCGTATGACTGACCGCATCGTTTCCTACTTCGCCGGTCGGATCTATGCCCTGCTGATAAGTCTTAATTCTGGCAGCATCCAGGTCATAGCCGATGACCCTGATCCCGCGCTTTGCAAACTCCACTGCTATGGGCATACCGACATAGCCCAGTCCGGTCAGTGAGACCGCTTCTTTGTTCGTTCGTATTTTTTCATATAAATCTAAAAACATGCTCTGATCACCCTTTGTCTGATCTTTTTTTATCTTATTCATCTGTTTCATCTGATTCATCTGTTTCATCTGTTTCATCTGATTCATCTGATTCATCTGATCTTTTTTCCTCTTTTTACCTCCAGTTTCTGCAATTCATCCAGATATGCTGCTGTAATGATGTTTCTGTCAAATTCCTGCTCTGCTTTTTTCCGTCCCATTTTTCCCATCCGCGCTTTCTCCTGTAATGGCATCCGTAAAAACGTTTCAATCGCGCTGACCAGACTGTCCGTATCTTTTGCGCGAAACGCCAGACCGCTGACCCCGGGGGTAAAGATTTCCGCACAGCCTGGTATATCCGAAGCTATGACCGGTCTGCCGCCTGCCGCGGTTTCCAGCAGTACGTTCGACATTCCTTCATGCCAGGAGGCATGGATTGTCGCATGGCTTTCTTTTATAAATGGCCGGATATCCGGCTGAAATCCTTCATATTCAACCGTTCCTTCCTCTGCCGCACGCCTGACCTTTTCCGCATACTGTGCTTCCTCACATTCTCCAATCAGACGGAAGACCACATCCGGATAACGTTTTTTTATGATTCCGGCTGCCTGCAGAATCTCATCCGTACCCTTGTCCCGCATCAGCCTGCCAATGGTCAGAAAGATCACCGGACATTCCCCTGCAGGATATTCCGTACAGACATGCTGCTTTAAATTTACGCCGGAACCAGGCACCAGCCGGTATCTGCCACGCAGCATGTTCTTTTGCAGAAAAAAATGCAGATTTTCTTTATTTTGAAAAAATACAGTCCAGGCCTTTGCCAGCCCCTTTTTATAAAGCCATAAAATCAGCTTCTGCATCCGGCCGCCCTGCCCGATCGCAGTCCCCAGTCCGGTAATATTTGCAATGTACGGAATCCCCAGAAGGGAACAGGCTATCCCACCGTATATATTGGGCTTGATCGTATAGGTAAGCACCACATCCGGTTTTTCTTTCCGAAGCAGCTTATAATAATATCCAAGCAGTCCGAGCTCCTGCAGGGGATTGGTTCCATGTCTGTCTAACAGCCTGCATTCCATATAGCGGCATCCCATCCTGCGCAGTTTTCCTGTAAATCTGCCCTTGGGCAGACAGATGCTTACGTGGTGCTGTTTTAACAGCTCCTTTACGAGTTCCCTGCGGAATTTATATAGTCCGACCGGACTATTTTCCAGTATCAGTACTTTCATAAGTCCTGCCTCCTTCTTTTTCCGAAACGTCTTTTGGATATCCCTGGGGCTTCGAATGATCCGCACTATCCGCATACGTTGGCACGATCTCCTGTACCAGCCTGCGTATCTCATCACTGTCCATCTCCGCAGCTTCCCGCAGCCGCTTTAGCTGACGGACAAACTGCTCTCTGTCAAAATCCAGCGGTCTTCCGATATAAATCAGCTGGTTTCCGGTATCCTGCAGTCCCTCTTCCTTCATCAGCAACTCCTCATACAGCTTTTCGCCCGGACGCAGGCCGGTATACCGGATCCCGATATCTTCTCCGGGACGGTATCCAGACAGGCGGATCATCTTCTCTGCCAGATCCGCAATCCGGACCGGCTCTCCCATATCCAGCACAAAAATCTCACCGCCTTTTGCATACGCACCCGCCTGCAGCACAAGCGCTACAGCTTCCGGAATCGTCATAAAATAACGGATCACATCCGGATGCGTCACCGTTACCGGCCCGCCCGATGCAATCTGGCGTTTAAAAAGCGGTATCACGCTTCCATTGCTGCCAAGTACATTTCCAAACCGCACAGCTGTAAACTCTGTTTCATACTGACTGTTCAGCGTCTGTACGATCATCTCACAGATTCGTTTGGACGCTCCCATAATATTTGCAGGATTTACTGCCTTATCTGTAGAAATGAGCACAAACCGTCTGACCCCATACATCCCCGCCGCCTCGGCAGTCTTATAAGTACCGGATACATTGTTTTTAACCGCTTCATTCGGACTGTCCTCCATCAGCGGCACATGCTTGTGTGCTGCCGCATGGTATACGACTGCCGGACGATATGTCTGCATAATGCTGCGGATCCGGTGTGTGTTGCGTACGGATGCAATCAGAACCACGAGATCCAGCATTGGAAAATCATGCTTTAACTCCTGCTGGATTTCATATGCGTTATTCTCATAAATATCCACAATGATCAGCCGCCCGACTTCATGTCTGGCCAGCTGTCTGCAGATCTCACTCCCGATGGAACCGCCGCCTCCGGTCACTAATACGGTCTGTCCTTTTACATACCCGAGTATCTCATCCAGATTTACCAAAATCTGATCCCTGCCGAGCAGATCTTCAATATTAATTTCCCGCAGCTGGGATACGCTGACCTCCCCGTTGATCAGCTGCCAGGTTCCCGGCAATATGCGCAGTTCACAGTCTGTCTGCTGACAGATCTCTACAATGCCGCGCACGGTTTTCTTGGATGCGGTTGGAATCGCAAGAATGATTTTATCGATTCCATAATCCCGCACAGCCTGCAGAATACTGCCGCGCCCGCCCACCACCGGGCAGCCCTGGATATACTTCCCCTGCTTGGCCGGACTGTCATCGATAAAGCAGCACACCTGCTGCGTCACATATTTGCTCAGCCGCATTTCTTTTAATATAGCCGCACCCGCATCCCCTGCACCAATCACCATCACATTCGCCGTTCTGTTCTTTGCCGCTCCATATCCATTCCGGAAAAACCGGAAGAACCTGTAGCCAAACCGGATACAAATCTCAAAAACAAGCAGCAAAAGCACATACAGGACATAATAGCTGCGCGGCATCTGCATCCGCATCATATGCATTCCCAAAAACTGCAGCACTCCGGACAGCACCGCCGCAAATACAACATTGCACAGTTCCTGTACGCTCGCATATTTCCAAAGACTTGTATACATCCGCAAAGAATAAAAAACCACGACGGTACAAACAATATTAACCGCAAGGTAACGGTAGGCCGTATCGATGAAAACCGGCCTGATCTCAAACACACTCAGCTCATAGCGGATGAGCAGCGCGCCAAAGCTGGCCGCGTATACCGCCAGAATATCCGCCAGCAGCAACAGCGCCGCCCGCATTCCGGCATCCTGTACCAGCTTTGATTTCCATGTATTCCTGTTTTCCTTTTGTCTGTTTTGTATATACATGTTCTCTTCATTTCTGCTTTTCTGCATGCTATCGCAATCCGGCAGCTCCTAATACCTCAATCTTATTTTCCAGATAAAACTCCATCGCGTCATCCACATCACGGTATGTCGTCCTATCCATTTTGCACAATAACAATACAGCCCCGTTCTCTGTCAGCATATTCCAGACTGAAGGATTCTGCGGTACTTTTTCCAAAAGCACGGCATCAATTCCGCATCCATGCAGCTGTCCTGCCAGCTCCTGCACGCAGCTGTCCGTTTCCTGACCAGACGAAAACTCCGCTGCTAAAAATACCGCAGACAGATTCCGCTTTTTGCAGGCAAACCATATCCGGTATGCCAGTCCTGCCCGTTTTGCTCCCGCATCCTGCGCCTCCGCCTGATCCTGCCCACCGGTGGACAAAATCCCGTAAAACGGGATTTTATAATACAGTCTAAACTCCCGCTCACTTTTTACCGTATCATGCAGCACATACCATGCCGTATAGCAGAGTATATAGAAAAAGCTTCCTGCCAGCAGCCCGGACAGCACATACAGCATATGGATGCCGCGGTTCTGACCGGATGGGTCATTCGCTGTGGAAAGGCTGTCAGATACTGTACGATCATCATCTCCAGTCTGGCTCTGGTCTTTCTGTGCCGCATCCTGGTCCCTGCCTTCCTGCACCACATTCATGTTCTGCTTCTGGTCTCCCTGTTCTGTCTCCGGAGTCTGCTTTTTGGCTCCCGGATCCGGATTTTGTGTTACATATCCGGAGTCTGCCCTGTCTTCTTCCTTTGTCAAAAACATTTTCCCATATGCTGTCTGATACATGATCTTTTGTTCTTCATCAAATCCGTCCAGCAATGTTTTCAGGTTTGTCCTGCCAGCTGACAGCTGGGACCGCTTATCCTTCTGCTGTGCCAGCAGGGCAGCATCTGCTTTTTCTCCCGATTCGCTGCTGATCCGTACCAGTTCATGCATGCCGCATACATCCCTGACTTTCCGGCTGTAGGCTTCCAAAATCCCACTGATATCCTCCGCCAGCTTTTTTGTCATACCAGCATCCGCTCCCACCGCTTCCACATACAGACACATCTCCAACGGTATATTCTCTATGGATCTGTCCGAATAAAACTGGCAGCTCCCTCCTGCCTTCTGTGACACTGTGATCAGTTCTGCCAGATAACCCGTATCCATACGCTTCCACGTACGGTCAGCCTTCTTTAGCGCTTCCACCGCTCCTCCATTTGTAAGAAAGCTGAGATAGCTTTCGGTAATCTTCTGAAGCGAATGCCCGTCCGTATCTTCGATACTATACAAAAGGACCGTCCGTTTTTTATGGTTCGGATCTGTCTGCATCAGCACCGACTGCTCCATATATTCTTCCATTTCCCTGATTTCCTGCACCAGCGCCAGCGCGTCTGACACACCCTGCGCACGCTCTTCCTCTGTCTTCATTTCTGTCTCTGCCATGCTGTCATCTTCTGCACTGCCATCCGCCACGCTGTCCGCAGCGGATGTATCTTTGTCCGCCTGCACTGCATGATCCGGATCTCCCGCCCTGTCAGAGCCAGCCAGATAACCATACCCGCCAGCCAGAACCGCACCTGCCAGCGCACAGATCACCAGCCGCTTCCAATGCCTGAAAATCCGCACAGATAAATCTGACAGATCAATCTGCGTTCCTTCCGCCCTTCTAAAGGACCTGCCTGTATCCATCGTTTTGTTGTCTCCTCCCGCCAGCCTATGCCCCATTCATAATCTGTGCCACTGACTTCATAATCCGTATATACATCGAATAGCTGTCCGACTCTTTTTTCCCAGCCTCCCCTTCCGCTGCCTGTTCTGGCATACGCCACATATCCAGCACAGCCTCCGAAGGATGCGCCACGCCCCAGAGCAGCTCATCTGCATGCGCATCCAGCGCCGTACAGATATTCACAAATGTCTCAAGGCTCATAATCCTCGTCCCGCGTTCGATATGTCCAAGAAAAGACATGCTGATCCCACACCTTTTCGCCAGCTCATCCTGCGACCATCCTTTCGCCTTTCTTACCTGCCGGATACGCAGACCCATTTTTCCATAATCCAGTTCTTTCATGATTACCGTACCCTCCATGTATCAGTTCCCTGCTCCTGCAGATGCCCTGTGGCTTCCTGCAGGACGATTTTTAAAACATAACAATTTATTACAAAATGTTATGTCTTTCCCATCTGCATTTCTGTCTGAAACAACCTGAAAACCTTTAAATATCAACAGTTTGCGCATCCAATGCAAAAATGCGCCCCAAAATCCCCCTGCTGCCGGCACAGCTTTCCAAAAAATCTTTCCGTATAAGATCTTTTAAAATCAAAGGCATTTTTTTATATATAAGTAATAAATTAAAATGATAAAAAAGAAGATAAACTGGCAATTATAACCAAATTGTAACTAAGAGTTGCAAAATAGAAGCTTGTGTTATAGAATACCTTTAGACAACATTTTGTAATAAAATGTTATGTTTTAGAATTGATTTTCAGGAATGTTTTCTCTGAATTTACATAAAAAAGGATCTGGCAGGATGTCCAGTCCTTTTTATTTTTCCGCACATCTTAGATTTCGTCTTCGCATTTACGCAACGCTGACAGTTTCCCTGATGTTTCCCTGATATGTCCCGGATGCTGTGGCCGCTCCAGAATGCTGGAAGCTCTGAACTGGAAAAGCCAGAATATGCATATTGGATTCCCGGACGCCGGATAAGGGAACCGGCCCTGTTTCATTGTGACTTTGGAAGAATGTTAGAAGCTCTTGGTATTCTGCAAGGTACACAGGCGGCGTAGCCGAAGCGGCACCTTTAGCTGCTGGCGGAGCCGGAAGCGGATAGCATGCCCCATTGGGCACCAGGTGTCGCGCCCGTCCGGTACCACAGTGTAGATGCAGAATACTTAGAGATTCTTACATTCTGGAAACCGGAA
>CANTHI010000019.1 GCA_947653505.1 uncultured Eubacterium sp. | reverse complement strand
AAAGGATTTAAGCTACAAGGTTAAGGTTAATGGTCAAGAAGTTAGGTTTTGAGGAAATGTTTTCCATTAAAACAGCGAAGTCCGGCATTTTTGAGCCGATGGTAAAGGCTGGAGAGGAAGTGGAAACCGGGCAGCCGCTGGCAAATATTTTAGATCCCTATGAGGGTGATATTCTTGAAACTCTTTATGCCCCTTCTAACAGGGTTGCTTTTTTTGTTCATAATAAACCTTTGACATACGCCAATACTGCGTTAATCAAGTTAATAGAAAAATATTAGGCGTCAAAAGGGAGGGGGTGTGTAAAGTAAACTGTGTAAACTTTCACAGATTATTCGACACACCCATATTTTTATTGTTAAAAAAATTCTTCCGGCACATCCTCCGCCGTCTTCCACCGCTGCATGGCATCCTCCAGACGCATTCCCTTGCTGACGGCATCCTTGCGCACCGCATTGACTGCCTGTATCTCCTTCATCCGCGCCCCTGTCAGCGTATACCCCTTCATCGCGATCAGCGTCGCAATCCACGCAAGCATCGGCACAATACAAAACAATACGATGACAACCATATGCATTCCGTCCGCATAAGGCGTATTGCCGTCCGGCAGTGTATGAATCCCGATCATCGCCACAGCTGCCCCTACGATTGTAGAGCCCAGTGAGCTGACCAGCTTATCCACAAGTGAGAACAGTGTTCCCATAATACCCGGGATATAGCGTCCGGAACGGAATGTTTCATAGTCAGAGCAGTCTGCCACCATCGGAATCGGCATATCTGCCGTCGCGTAATAAGCGCCGTAGCCGATGCCAAAGCAAAGCACAAAGAGCACCGAATACAGATTTGGCGGCAGCAGCCGCAGATGGAACGATGGATTTTCCTGCTTCCATAACAACAGCAGCACGAGCACTCCCAGATACATGATAAGCGCCAGCCCCGTATAGCGTACGAGTGAGGCTTTCTGTCCATGTTTCTGGGATGTACGTACGGTCAGCAGGAAAAACGGTACGGAAAAAATATAGCCTGCGATCATCATCGGCAGATACAGTCCGCCATAATCCCCCATCATGGCGCCGTAAAGCATACACAAAACTGTCATATTCGTGGCAATCGAAAACGCCAGCTTACAGCCGGCGCCTGCGACCATCAGACGCTGCAGCTCTTTGTTTGCCTTTAAAATCGCGATATATTCTTTCAGCTCCACCTTCTCCTGTGTACCGCCGACACCGAAAAATTCCGGCCTGTCCTTCTCCCAGATACCGATCACCGCCAGCACTGTCAGCGCCGCTGACACAAGTACCGCAAGCGGTATCATTACGTTAAAAAATCCCGCACTGTTATAACCACCCAGTTTTTCACCCAGAACCGGCGCCAGAAACTGAACGAGCCCCATTCCGATCAGACTGGCTACCGTATTAAAGACTGTAAATAATGGACGCTGGTCCGGGTCGTTTGTCAGACAGGTCTGACCAGAGCGGGTGCATGCCGTCTGAAACGTATACCCGATCACATACAGCGCATAGAACAACACAAAACAGACATACTTCAGCCATGCCAGATGATCCGGAATGATCCGTGTTCCAAAATACAGCAGTATGGACGATACAATCATAATTGCATTGCCCAGCACCATATAAGGCCGGAATTTACCGAATTTTGTAGAAGTCCGGTCAATTAACGCTCCGATCACCGGATCTGTCACGGCGTCAAACAGCCGCATCACTGTTACCATTGTCGTTGCAAACATTAAAAACAGCTTCAGAACCCCGTTTGCATAATATGCAATAAAATTCATTGTGAGGATATAGTACACATTGGTTGCACCATTGTTCATTGGAAATAAAACAAGCTGGTAAAGCTTCGCCCTGTTCCCATTTGTCTTTGCTCCCGTTTTCCTACTGCTCATATGTGTCTATCCTTTCCTGTGCCGCGGCATCCGGCCGGACCCCTCCCTGCCGGATACCGCGGTCTCCGTTCTCTTTACCCCCATCAGATACCCCATAAATATCCTGCCTGATCTGATTTGCATGGAATACTGTTATCTCTTTAGAAAATACTCTCACATATCATCTTTTAATAAAATCATCCATCAAATTAATCCGCATACTGCCATTTTAAATCAGATCGTATCTACCGACCTGTATGCCAGATAGCTTTTATACAAATCCGTCTTTTTAAACTTCTGCTTTTTCAAAAACCACATCACCGCAGAGATCACAAACAGCATTCCGATCCCGATACATGCTGCCCATAATCCTGTCACGATCGCTATATTTCTCTTTTGAATCACTGTATCCGGTCCCACTCCGTTCATACCGGCAGAATTTGCGATTGCATACAGATTGTGGTGACATGCTTCTTTCATCGCCGTTACGATCACTGGATCTTTTTTGTACTTCGGAAGCTGTCTGGTTACATAAGGAAGCATCGCGTCAAATGTTGACACTCCGCCTGCCATCAGGCCGTCCACTCCATTCACGTAGGTCGTCAGTACGTTATCCGTAATATTCAGACCCTGTTTCCCCCATTCCTGTCTTACGATTCCGGTCATCAGGCCGCGGTTGCCTCCGGACCAGATGGCACCCCAGCGTGTATACGCTACCATCAGGCCTGCGTCCGCTTCTTCGACCGCACCCTGAAACGCTTTTAAATAAATCTCTCTGGCAGACTGTTCATTGAGCCATACACCAAGCCCGATCCGGTCCTGCTCGCTGTCATTCAGCGCAAAGTGCTTTAATACAACGAAGATTCCCCGTTCTGTCATTGCCCGCACTTCATGCTTTGCCATCTCTCCCGCAAGAAACCCGTCTTCGGAATAATATTCAAAATTGCGCCCGCCATAAGGCGTTCTGTGTGTGTTGCTCCCCGGTCCGTACAGGCACGCAATCTCTGCCGCGATACAGTTATTCGCAATCACTCTTCCGACCTCATACAAAAGCTCTGTATTAAAAGTCGCTGCCATCACGTCCTCGGATGTAAACGCCGTCGCCACAAGAGCGGTCTTTCCTTCTTCTTCTCCTGCCTTAAATAAAGACGCTGTCAGTCCCTGCGGCCCGTTCTCGTCCCGGGTTCCCGGAGCCTGCACGGACTCAGCTGGCATCGTCCAGTGGAACGAATCCCCGATCAGGGATACCATATCGTCAAAAGACAGCTGATCTAACAACTGATCCCATTTTGGATCGTCAAAAGGCACACCAATCAGATCAACGAGCTTTAATCCGTTATCCGCTTCCAGCACAGGCATTTCAGCTTGCAATGCTTCGTAATCCGCTGCATCGTATTGCACATCCTGCAGCTTTGCAATCAGCTTCTCCGTCAGCATCAGCTTTACTGGTCCGGTTGGAAATGTCCCTGTCCAGTCGCTGCGGGACAGATACGTGATCGTCTGTCCGCCCAGATCCTCACTCAGGTTAATGTCTGAATCAGACAGCTGGTTCGTAATTGCCGTCCCGTTTAGCGAAGATGCATAGGAAGTCATATCCCGTTTCGCATTTTTCCATTTGTACGCAAGCTTTTTATTTCCGTCAGAATCCATCCGTCCATCAGCTGCCCGGTAGCCTTTTGCCGCCAGAATATTGTTGACGGCCTGGTGCGCGTCAGTCGCAACTGTAAAATAATAATCTCCCGCATCCAGCATATACGTTTCACAGCCATAAGCGTCATAAGACGCAAGATCCCGTCTGTCCACACAGATGCTGAGCGTCTCGCTGCCACCCGGCTCCAGTATTGCTGTTTTTCCAAAACCACAGAGCGCCACGGATGCTTTTTCTACCTTATTTTTTACATCGTACTTCGTGTACGGTGACTGTACATAGACCTGCACGGTTTCCTTACCGGCATAGGTGTCTCCGGTATTAGTGACTGTTACAGACAGTTCAAACTGATCCGTATCTTTATGAAAGTCCACGGACAGATCACTGTATTTAAAATCCGTATAGCTCAGTCCGTAACCGAACGGAAAAGCGACGTCACTGCTGTAATCATAATCGCCCGCATTCCCTTTTTCCATTACAAAGTCTTCGTAACGCGTCTCATAATACTTATACCCTGCGTAAATACCTTCCTGATAAATCATATACGTTCTGGCCTTTTCCGGAACGTCGCTTTCCTCAGCGCCTTCGTACGTAACCGGCACAGAATTGACCATTGCCGGTGCAGAATAGTTGTTGTAGCAGTACGTATCTGCCAGACTGCCCGACGGATTCACTTTTCCTGCCAGTATCTCACCAACTGCATCAATACCGGAAATCCCCACATCTCCGATCCACAGACAGGCATCCACACCGTACTCATTCTCTTTCAGAAAATCCACCTGCAGCGCATTGGCAGAATTAATGAGAACAATAATCTTACTGACCGAACCGCCTGCCTTCATCGCAGCTATATTTTTCATCATTTCCCGTTCGTTGTCATCTAACGCCAGATAATTCACATTCTGGTGATCCAGATCCGCGCCTTCCCCGCCGATCCGTGAAAATACAACAATCGCCGCATCCCCATAGGAAACCACCGAATCCTTTACCGGATCCGTATACAGCTCCCACGGGCACTCAGATACCGTAGCAGATGCTGTCGCGATCGTACCACCCTTCTTTCTCGTATATTCCTCATCCAGCCCAAGATAAAAGTCCCAAAGCGTCTGATTCACCTCAAATCCTGCGATTTCCAGCGAGCCTTTCAGCGTATTTGCCGTAGAGGCATCGATATTGCCTGAACCAGTCCCGCCATAGACGGGATTGACCGAAGAATTGGAAAAACAGCTCACCTTTGAGCCTTCCGCCAGCGGCAGCGCATGATTTTCATTCATCAGAAGCGCCGCGCCCTCTTCCTCTACCCGTTTGCACAGCTCTTCGCCGTAATGAACCATCTCCTCCTGTGAATCAAAGTCCATTTTGTAATAAATCGCATTTTCGTCTTTATTTTTGATGTCGTTAAAAGTACCGCCGACAAAAATAGATATGGAATTATCAAAAATCGTACAAAACACAGCCGCCACGATCAGAATGAGCGTAACCGGCGCGGTAATCATCGTCAGCGCCTTCCACGGTCTGGTAGCTTTTCTGCGGGCACGTTTGTATTCTTTTTTTCTGGATTTTCGTTCAAGATCTTTTCCCATAGCTGCTTCTCCTTACTATACCCAATTCTGACTCTTCCCCTTCTTCACCCTGTATTCCGGACGCGGCTGTGTAGCCTTAAAAATGACTGCCGTATCATGCAGGGAGCCGGATGTGGCTTCCAGATGATTTTCCTTATGCATCCGCAGCTTAAAGTGAAAGGCATACCTTCCTTTCTGCATCCCCACCAGCTGTCCGTTATTGTATAAAGAAACCTGTCCCTGATTCGAATACACAGTCACATCGGTGATATCTTCCGCGCGATACTGATAGCGTTTTCCGCAAAGATGCACGAACGGCTCCATACTCCACCACGCTTTGTAAATATAAAAGCTGTCTTTTTTGATCCTGCGGTCAAACGTGACCAGCCCTTTATGATTCATGCCAGGCTCTCCGCCCTGATTTCTGGCGTCTGCCGCAAAATCAAACATATTCCACACATAAGTGGACCATAAAAATGGATGACGCGCAAAGCACTTTAGCATATACTCATGGTATTTTGCCTGATATTCCTCCGAATGATCCCCCCGTTTTGGCTTTGCACTATGCAGATTGGGCATCCCTTCCGCCCCATACTCTGAATACCCCAGACAGCGCTTCGGATATTTCCAGTGATAAAACTTCATAAACAGGTCATTCAAAAACAGCCCGGGCACATACCACCCCAGATACAGATTCCAGGCTACCAGATCTGTAATTTTCGACACCGGATGGAACGGATGACACATCGCATAACAGGCAAGCGTCGTAGGCCTGTCCGGATCCAGTTTTTTTACAAGTTCTTGTAAAGTATGATGGTTGTCAAGCATATCATTTTTATATTTCCGTGAAATTGTGATCTCATTGGAAATCCCCCACGTAACGATGCACGGATGATTGTAGTTTTGTACAATCAGCTCCCGCATCTGAAAAACCGTATTCGCCCTGCCCTGCGGCATATGCGCAGAAATATACGGAATCTCCGCCCAGACGATCATTCCGTACCGGTCGCACAGATCATAAAAATACGAATCATGCTGATAATGCGCCAGCCGGATCGTATTCGCCCCGACTTCCCGGATCAGCTCCATATCCTTTTCCATCTGTCTGCGGGAAATGGCATTGCCGATCCCCTTCCAGTCCTGATGTCTGGATACGCCACGCAGAGGATAGGAAACCCCGTTTAAGAAAAAACCTTTGTCCGGATCCACCGAAAACGTCCGGATCCCGCAGCATGTCCCGATCTCGTCCAGCACCACATCCCCCTGCCGGATCTGCGCGGTCAGCTGATACAGATAAGGATCCTTTATCCCATTCCATAAATGCGCGTCAGGCACTTTCATTACCACGTCCGCCCCTTCAGCCGTCCCAGCCGTCTCCCCCTGTGCGTCTGTCAGCGACAGGCAGACTGTCATCCCCGCGTCCCTGAGCTCTGCGGCACTCCTGTTCGTATACGCGCGTACCTTTACAAATCCGGTCGTTCCCTTTACGTCCGCAGACACCTGTATCCCTGGACCCCCATAATAATCCAGATCAAAATGTGTCTTATTCACGATCAGAAACTCCACATCCCGGTAAATACCGCCATAAAACGTAAAGTCTGCAACCTGCGGATAGACATGTCCATTTTTACTGTTGTCAGCCTCCACACGCAGCATATTCTGCTCTTTGAGCAGCCCCGTCACATCCGTCCGGAACATCGAATATCCATTGTCATGGGTCAGAACGGTGATTCCATTGAAAATCACCGTTGCACTGGCATTCACACCATGAAACTGCAGATACACCTGCTCCTCATCCGAAAAATCCGGTCTTGGAACGGTCTTTTCATAAACACACGTTCCGCGGAAATAATCATCGTTTCCATCCTGCCCATCCACAGCATTCCATGTATGCGGCAGATCTATCAGACGCTTTTTCTGGCCCTGATATGTAAACTGCCAGTCTTCCATCAGCTTTACGATTCTTCTCATTCCATTGCACCTCTCCTTTCCTGTTTATTTTCAGCATATCCTTTTTATTTTATACAGAATATTCATATAAAAAATGCATATAAAAAGAAGCTTTCAAATCCCTGTTGCTGGTGTCACGGTATTACTTATCAGTTACAAATAAATATATTACAAATAAAAAAGGACTTTGCTGATTATTTTATACATAATCTACAAAATCCTTTTTCTTTTTGCAATAGCTATTACCTAAGTGGTCATAGAAATGCCCGATGTGGTCAGCAGCCCATAGGTGCGAACTTAAGAGCAAATGTGACAATTTACATAAAAGTGTTATTTTTTGGCTGCGCGGACTGCTGTCCCTCATGCTTTTGAGGCAGACTATGTGAATAAAAAAGCGTACGTAAGCCCGGAAAGATCAGGCAGTTATCCACATCCGGTATCTGGGAATACAGAAAAAATTTTGCCATTTTGCGCAAGAAAATGTTCTTAAGTGCCTAACCTGGATCAGGCAGAACTGTATAGACCGGCATCTGATTTCACAAAATGTAACACCTTATCTGAACTGCTACCCGTTATTCTGTACAAACCGGATGGACATGAAAAAAATGATACAAACGGGGGAAGGAAGATGTTATAATAAATTAAGAAGTATCTGTTCCGGAACGAATATTTTACAAACTGTATGTAAATAAAACAAATCAGGAAGAAAGAAGGTGATAAATTGGGTAAAAAGGATACGGTAACAAAAGAATATATGCGGAATCCAGTTGTGTTTGCGGATGCGTTCAACCAGTATCTGTACCACGGCAGGCAGGTGATAAAGCCGGAGCGCCTAAGGGAACTGGATACCACGGAAATAGCCGTACCGTACGGGAGCGGGGATGCGGCCGTACCGGAGCAGAGGTACCGGGATGTGCTGAAAACGGTTATGACCGACGGGAACAGGGCATACTGTATTCTGGGGATCGAAAACCAGAGTGAGATCCATTATGCTGTCCCCGTGAAAAACGGTCTGTATGATTTTATGCAGCTGGCCCGTCAGGTGGCGGAAACGGCAAAATCGCACAGACGTGAAGAAAAGAGGAAAACCGGAACGGAAAACCGAAGCGTTTCAAAAGATGAATACCTGGTACAGCAATTCGCAAATACTCATACATGAAGCACCCGCTATTTGTGCCATTGCCGTGTAGTCGGGATGATGCGGGTGATATGGTAGTTGTTGATGAGGAGGATCTTATCCGCAGATTTAAGGGAGATCATGGAATTTTATGAAGATGCGGTTTACGGCAGGCCATCCTTTCAGGTTGGGGATGTTGTGCTGGAAGCGGATCATAGTTACGCAGTCAGCGGTGTTGTGAATATGGCCGGCGCAGAAGAGTCAGAGTATATGTATGAAATATCTTCGGTTAGTTCTGGAAATGCAGTCAGTGAAAGAAGTTTATCACAATGCTGGGAAAATGGGCAGAAAGAAAAACAATTTTGACCAGAACATAATTGAGACGGCATGTCCGTTTCGAATCAACAGGAGCGGCATAAATTCTGCCAGACGGCATAACAGGAATGGAACATGACAGGAATTGAATTTGACAGTGGATTACCTTAAATAAAAATAAGGTAGTCTATTTTTTTATAAAGAATCCGGTTCCTGTTCACGCTGCTACAGGCTGTTTCACGCCGGAAGGAAATAAATGCCTGCGGGATATGATAAAATGATCATCATGTATGGAGTTTTTGGAAAAAGTATTTCGCAATGTAAGACTGTTTTGACAGGAAAATTTTGATAGGAAAATTTTGATAGGAAAATATGAAGTGATGAATGAGAATCCTGCAGCTGGTATGTCAGACAGGTATTTTGACAGAAGCAAAATTGACAGCAAAATTAACAGTAAAAGAGGAAAAGCTTACCAGAGTGAAAAAGAATATCTGGCAGATTTGTATGCTTTTTTAGATCTGTGTATTGAGTCCGCCGCTGCCCTGACTAAGGAGTCAGCGGAAGCTGCCGGAAACGCTGCGGCATGCGGTGCCGGAGCGGGGGAAACACAGCGTCAGCGGATCAGGGAGCTGCTGCAGTACGCGGGGGAATATCAAAAGGAGCGCATGCTTTATACGCAGTATGCGGGCAGAAATTTTAAACTGCGCTGGCTGAGTCTGGAGCTGTCGCTGACAGATCTGGAACGGTTTATGCTGCTGCTTGGGTATGCGCCTGTTTATGATGTGAAATATGGAAAGATTTTTGCCAGTCTTCAGGAATCCGGGAATCTGGTCCAGCCGACGCTTCTGCTCGTGTTTTCCCTGTATTCCCTTTTTGCGGAGCTGCAGGACGGGGAAGCCGGACGGCTGATACAGGGACAGAGCGCGGTGACAAGGTATTTGTGTGACTGCGGCAAAGGGATACCTGGACGGCCGGATACATACAGCTTTATCGTCAACCGGCGGACATGCAGCTTTCTTGCGGGATATGAGGAACCGGACAGGCTGATCCGGCGCTTTGCGGTTTACTGCAGCGTAAAAGAGCCGCTGGAAGAGATACGGATCCGTCAGCAGCTGCTGGAGGAATTAAGCAGGAGTGTACAGCATCTGATGCGTAACCAGATACCGGATGCGGGGAAAGCGCAGGAATTAAAGAAGCAGGACGCTGATGTGCTGCATATTTATGGGCCGTCCGGCAATGGGAAAAAGCTGTTTCTTAGGCATGCGGCAAAAAAGCTGGGCTATGGGGTGATTTTTGCGGATGTGGAAAAGCTGGAAACGGCTTCCTATGCGGAGATGGAGCAGTTTGCGGACGGGCTGGCACTGGAATGTATGTTTCTGCATGCGGTTTTGTGTCTGGTGGATTCAAAGAACAGGGAAGAGACGGAGGAAGACGCGCTGCGCCAGATTGTGCGGTTTCCGGTCGTATTGTCCTGCCTGATTGAAATGCTGGCAGAACGGCTTCCTTTTTTTGTATGGATTTCGCAGGAAAAAAACTACCATCTGTTAAAACAGCCCATACGGTTGTTTTGCATCAGACAGCCGGTGCTGACAGCCAGCGAACGGATTGTTTTGTGGCAGGAATATAGCAGGCAGTATGAGCTGGACAGCCGGACAGATCTGATCATGTGCGCAAATCAGTATCTTCTGTCTGTGCAGGGGATCAAAAAGGCGCTGGAAACGGCGGAGCTGATCCGGATCCGGTATGGGGAGCAGGCGGTCGGGCCGGAACAGATCCGTATGGCTGTCAGACAGCAGTCGCCTGCGCAGCTTGGCAGGTTTGCGACACGGATCCCGTCTGTGTACCGGTGGGAAGATCTCGTGGTCAGCCCGGAACAGAGACATCAGATGCATCTGATCTGTGACCAGCTGAAATACCGCAGTATTGTAGGGGAAGAATGGGGATTTTATAAAAAGACGGCTTATGGACGCGGGATTTGCGCGTTGTTTTATGGTTCTCCGGGAACAGGGAAGACGATGGCCGTACAGGTAATGGCAAACGAGCTCGGTCTGGATCTGTACCGGGTGGATTTATCGCAGATGGTGAGCAAATATATTGGCGAGACAGAAAAAAATATTTCGGAATTGTTTCATAAGGCAAAAAATATCAATGCGTTACTTTTTTTTGATGAGGCAGATGCGTTGTTTGCAAAACGTTCAGAAGTAAAGGATTCCCATGACCGGAATGCGAATGCGCAGACAGCGCATTTACTGCAGAAGCTGGAGGATTATGAGGGGATTGCGGTACTGGCGACGAACTATATTCACAATATCGATGACGCGTTTAAGCGGAGAATCCGGTTTATGGTAAATTTTGCTTTTCCGCCGCCTCAGGTAAGGCTGGAATTGTGGAACGCGATTCTGCCAGAGCAGGTCCCATGTGAGGAAGAGCTGGATTTTGAGTATTTTGCGCAACATTTTGAACTGTCGGGCAGCAGTATCAAAGAGGTACTGACGAATGCCGCGTATCTAGCGGCAGCAAAAGGGGAGCGGCTGGCGAACCGGCATCTTGTCGAAGCCGTCAGGCTGAATTTTTCCAAATATGGGAAGCTGCTAACCGATCAGGATTTTGGATATCTTTGTTAAAGGATTATGTCAGGAGGATGCGATGACAGAACAATGGGCACAGGATTTGATGCAGCAGCTGGAGCTGAGAATGCAGGCATATACAAAGGAAAATGTACTTCGTCAGGATGAAGCAAGCGGATTATGGTATCTGCGCACGTTTTTTGCCGTTTATCCGGACCGCAGCGTGAATGTGCTGGTGCAGTCTGTGGTATTTGAACTAAAGGAAGGCGTGCCGATGGTGGAGGTTGTTATAAACCTGACGAATGATGTGAAGGAGGGCACGGAAGCAGAGCTGGAGAAGGCGCTGGGCGAACTGAATTATATATCTCCGGCAGGGGCGTTTGGAATGCGCAGAAAGACAAACCGTGTGTATCTGCGTAACTGCTGGCCGCTGGATCCGGATAAGCCGGTGCAGAAGCTGGCAGAAGATATCGAGGTTTATTATACGATGATGATGGAAGCTGTGCAGGGCGGATATACGGGGCTTTGCAGGATCTGGACGGGAGAAATGGACTATGAGCAGGCTGTGCGGGAAAAACTGCTGAACCGGGCGGCGGACTGAGGAAAGTGTGAACAGTTCAGGACGATAGCAGAGTAGGGAGTGGACGGTTTCGGATGATAGCAGGCAAAAAGGGGGTGAAGTGTTTTGAAAAGGAATCAGATTCCGGTTCTGCCGGATTATTATCTGGTCAGGGACAGGCTGTGTGTCCGGCTTGATGAGGCAGCGGATGTCATTTTTCTGTCAGGACGGGAAGGATGCGGCAAGACAAGTCTGCTGGCACAGTACTGCAGGGAGAGGGAAGCGGCTGTTTTCTGGCATACTTTTGAGAAGGAAGACAATGAGGAAGGATATTTTTGCAGACATTTTTCGTATGAGCTGGCGTCCGGCAGAGCAGAAGCCAGTGCGAAGCGTGTGGGCGCTGGCGATTACAAAAAAGGAGAAGAGCCGTATGGTTTTAGGGATTGCTGTTCTGTGGACGCGGGTACGAGGGGGTATGACGTGCTGCTGGAACTGCCGGAGGATGAAGAAGTATCCTGCATCGTGTTTGACCAGGTGCACCGGATTACAAACAACTGTCTTTTATACGCCATACGCAGGCTTTTGGAAAGCAATGCGGGACGAAAGAAGATCGCGCTGTCATCCGCGGAACTTCCGGCGCCCTGTTTTGCAAAATATTTTGCGTCAGGCAGATACGTTATGCTTACAGATCAGGAGCTTTGCTTTTCAAAAGAAGAACTGCTGCAGCTTACGAGAATTTATTTTCCGTCCGCGCACCTTGCAGACGAGGCAGGGTATGCTTTCAGAATGCAGCAGCTGACAGGCGGATGGCCGGTGGCAGTTTCATATCTGATGCGCGATCTGAAAGACAGCGGCGGCTCGCCGGAGGATGTGCCGGCTTTGCAGGAACAGGATGTGTTAAATCACACGATGCTGTATGATTTTATTGATTATGAGATCTACAGGTGCTTCCCTGCGAAGGAAAAGCAGCTTCTGATACAGGCGGCGGCATTTCAAAGACTCGATGCGCAGCTGCTGCGCAGATGTCTGGGGCAGGGCGCGGAGGATGGGATGCTGCGCAGGCTCCGGAGAAAGAATCTGGTCTGTAAGACAGGGGCAGGAAACGGACTGCGGTCTTCAGCGCAGTACCAGCCTCTGCTGCGGCAGTTTCTTATGGCACAGCTTTCCCAAAGCCGGATGGCACAGCTGTCTGTTCAGGCAGGCAGCTATTATCTGCAAAAGCGGGACTTTTCAGAAGCATTTTGTTATATAGAACAGAATGCGGAAGGGGTTCGTGAAATGTTTGTGCAGTTTGGCAGGGAGATGATGCGGAGCGGATTTTTGGAACTGACCGGACAGTGTCTTGCCCGGTTAAAGGCCATCCGGCCGGAATGGCCGGCGTGGACATGTCAGGAGCTTGGAATCGCGGCGGAGTACTATTACCGTCTGGATGACAGAGAGCAGATGGAAGCCTGCCTGAATGCGGCAGACAGCATGTTTGGAAAAGAAAATCTGTATGGGACATACCGCAGTCTTTACCGTGGTCTGTTTCATTACAGGGAAGACCGGGTCAAATATGAAAAGCAGATACACAGCGCTATATTTTTTTTGCGGGAAAATGGGATGGAGTTTCCGTTTCTGATGGATAGGGAGAAACAGCTTCTGGACGGGATTTTAAATGGAAAAAAGGACAGTCCGCATATAACCGCGCACAGAAAAATCAGGGTCTTCGCGTTTGGGACATTTCGCGCCGTCATACTCGCAGATGGAAAAGAGCTGCCCTGGCGTACGCGCAAAGGCTGTGAATTATTTGCGTATCTGCTGGATCTGGATGGGGAGGCAGTGGAGCGCAAAACGCTGCTGACACAGCTATGGCGCGATGAGATGCCGGACAATGCGGTCGCGATGCTTCACAATATGTTTTACAATATCCGCAAGGAGCTGTCCGGCTACGGTCTGGAATCCCTGATCCGGTATCAGAACCGGAAATATTTTATGGATACAGCTTTGATCCAGTCCGATCTGGAACAGATCCGGACAGCGGCGGAGCATGTAGAGAAAAAAGACCGGGCAATGCTGATGCGCTGCAGAGAGCTGTTCGACACCCGGTGGGGGCTGTATCTGGAAGATCTGGACAATGTCTGGATACGGGACAGACAGGAATATTATGAAAAAATCTTTGAAAAGGGCTGCATCCTGCTGGGAACGGAATGCATGGAGCAGGGGGATTATGAGTCTGCGGCCAGATATTTGAAACATGCGCTGTCTGTCAGCTGCTATTCCGAAAAGACGATGGGGATGCTGCTGAAATGCTACAGCAGGGCCGGGGAGTTTGTCCATGTAAAAAAACAATACGAAGACTTCTGCAGCCTGCTGAAAAGGGAACTGGATATGGAACCCGGAGAAGAGTTTCAGGCAGGCTATCAGGCATGTATCGGAAAACGGGCAGCTGCGGGTGTGTGTACGAACAGTGCGCCGCAGGGATGATTCAGGAGAAATGATGTGTATATCAGCTATTTGAAACAATATATGGATATCTGTTTCAGCTATGCAGCCGGCAGGCTGGGGCTGCAGGAGCAGGAAGAAATCCGTACAAAGCTGCAGGAAGGCGGATGGACCGGCTGCAGCAGGATGTTCGGAAACGGAGAAGCGTTTGCCACACAAAAAGATTTGAAAGAAGCGGAACGCGCGTTTTTGTTTTATTGCAGACAGCAGACCGGGCAGGGGCTGCAGCCGTATCTGGAATACCTTCTGGAACGGTTTGCGCTGTCTGCGCCTGAACGGGATTGTATTCGTCTGCTATTTGTATACGAGATGGACACTGCTTATGCACAGGCAGCCGCGCTGCTGCAAAACGGCTGGGGCTATGTGACGCCATACCTGGTCTGGCTGTTATCTGACGGGGCTGGACAGAATAACATACAGCAGGATACCGCACAGTTTTATTCTCTATTTACGCAAAATCAGATATGCGGCAGGTTTTTTCTGGAACCATATTATGATGAAGAATCCGTATTCTGCATGCGCCGTCTGAGGCTTTCCAAAAGGATGCTGGATTTTGCCTGCGGGCGTCTCCAGACAGACAGCTGTGGACACTTACTGCGGCGCTGGGAGGATGAAGAGGCATTAAGCGCATGGATCGGACAGCCGGACAGACAGGCCATAAGCTTTCTGGAACAGGCGCTGCGTACAGAGCAGGCAAAGCCGGTGCAGATTTGCTATGTATATGGGGAAACTGGCAGCGGCAGGCGGTTTTCGATTCGCCACGCATGCAGGGAAATGGGATATTCCTGCTGTCAGGTCAGTCTGGATCTTTGTATGCAGGAAACAGAACAGTCCGGAGAGAAACAAAAAAGGCGCTGGGTGGACGGCCTGCTGCGGGAGCTGGTTTTGTTTCAGGAAATTCCGGTATTTGTATCGGAGCTAAGGGAGGCCGGAGCGGTCAGTGAACTTTTTCTGCAGATGGATGCTTTCCTGCGGCAGGCGGCGGAGATATGTCCGGCCGTTTTTTTGTGTATGCGGCAAAAGATCTCTCTGAACGAAACGTACCGGGTGACATATATTCACAAAAAGCCGCTGACATTATTAGAAGCAAAGGCATACTGGGAAGCCGCGGGCAGCGCTTATCCGGTCCGGCCGGAGCTGGAAATAGGGAGTATGGGCAACAAATTCCGTCTGACACCGGGGATGATCAGCAGGATTTTGGAAAACGCGGATCAGATGCGCATACAAAACAACGAAGCGTATGTGCTGGAAAAGCGCATTACCGAAGAATGCTATGGAGTCATTGCCAGACAGATGGGAAACAGGGCAGTAAAAGTACCGGCGGTGTACCGTATGGAAGATCTTGTACTGCCCGCACGGCAGAAGCAGCAGCTGCTTCAGATCTGCGGACAGGTGCGGTTTAAACACAAAATCTATGAGGAATGGGGCTTTCAGGAGAAGGTTGCTTACGGCAGGGGAATATCCGCGGTATTCGCAGGTCCGCCGGGAACCGGAAAGACGATGGCTGCGCAGGTCATTGCAGGGGAGCTGGGGATGGAGCTGTACAAAGTGGATCTGTCCTGTGTCGTGAGTAAATATGTAGGCGAGACTGAGAAAAATCTGAATGAGATTTTTGACCAGGCGGAACAAAGCCAGGTGATTCTGCTGTTTGATGAAGCGGACGTGCTGTTTGGCAGGCGCTCGGAGGGCAAAGAGAGTACAGATAAATACAGCAATCTGGAGGCGGCGTTTCTGTTGCAGAAGATGGAAGGCTATGAGGGAATTACGATTCTGGCTACGAATCTGTTTCATCATTTTGATGAAGCGTTTAAACGCAGGCTGAAAATGGTTGTGGAATTTCCGCTGCCGGATGAGGCAGACCGCAGGCAGCTGTGGAAAACGATGGTTCCGCGGCAGATGCCGGCCGGGGAGATTGATTATGACTATCTGGCGCGCCGGTTTGAACTGACGGGCAGCAATATCCGTAATATCCTGCTGCACAGCGCGTTTCTGGCGGCGGCGAAAAAGAAGGCTGTGGATATGGAAGAGATTATACCGGCGGTGAAAAATGAGTATGCGAAAAATGGGAAGAATCTGACGCGGAGTGATGTGTCGGAGTATTACATGTATTTAGAATGAAGGGATGGCGGATGTTTGTTTCCGGCTTTTACGGGGAACCAGATTCATAAGCGCGAACTTAAGGGAAAATGCAACAATTTACATAAAAGTGTTACATTTTGGCTGCACGGACGCTGGATGAGGGAAGCGGACCTGTTTCATTGTTCCGGTTTCCAGAATGT
>CANTHI010000018.1 GCA_947653505.1 uncultured Eubacterium sp. | reverse complement strand
GTCATCAGTGTAACCATATGCCGGCGTTGTGTACACAGGGTTGTCCTGATTGCCTGCAGGTGCATAAGCTGTGAATCAAGGTCTGCTATTTTTTCGTCCAGCAGATTTTTTAAGTTTTGGGCAGAACGGTTCTTCATAAAATTCTGCACTTCGTTGATTGGAACTTCCAGTTCCCGAAGCAGGAGGATCGTTTCCAGAATGGGGCTTTGGTGGTAGTTATAGCAGCGGTAGCTGTTACCGGGGTTGATGGAGGTAGGCTTAAAAAGACCAATTTCATCATACCACATCAGGGTTTTCTTATTGATTCCATGCATTGCCGCAAACTGACCGATTGTGAGGAGTTTGTCATCTTTATTCATAGTGAACCTCTTATAATCATTAAAATGCTCTTGACTGTACTGTTACTGTACGGTATATGATACCAAATAGAAAGAAAAAAAGCAAGGTAAACGGAGGAAAAGTTTATGAAGAATCAAAATGTTTATGAAAAACCAGTAACATTGCAAAACATATTAAAATTTGCCGTGCCAACGATTGCAATGACGGTGTTTATGTCATTTTATACAATGGTTGACGGATTGTTTGTGTCAAATCTGATTGGAACGGATGCGCTTTCCGCGATCAACCTGACGGCACCGGTTATCCAGCTTGTCACTGCAATTTCTACTATGCTTGCCACCGGGGGCAGTGCGGTGATTATGAAAAAAATGGGAGAACAGAAAACGGATGAGGCAAAGGAAGATTTCACGCTGCTGATTTTAGTAAATGTTATTGTAGGAATTGTAATGTGCGCAGTTGGGTATCTGGCAATGGATCATATTTTTGCCGGAATGAATCTATCTGCAGACGTTGAAAGGTATTGTGTGGAATATTTAAGCCGCTATCTGATATTTACTGTGCCTGTTCTTTTAATGAATAATTTTACCTTATACATGATTGCAAGCGAAAAGGCAAATCTTTCCCTGATCTGTTCCGTGACTGGGGGTGTTTTGAATATGGTGCTTGACTATGTGTTTATTGCCGGGTTTCATATGGGGATCAGCGGTGCGGCGATTGCAACAGGGCTTGGATATTCTGTAACAGCAGTGGTGGGCCTGTTTGTTTTCAGCCGGAAGAAGAGCCTGCTTCATTTCAAAAAGCCGGTATTCAGATTTAAGGTTCTTGCGGGTGCGGCTACAAACGGATGCTCGGAGATGGCGACTGCGCTCGTTACCGGAATCATTACAATGATGTTTAACTGGACGATGCTTCATTATGTCGGGGAAGACGGGGTGGCGGCTGTTACGATCATCATGTATGTGCTGATGTTTGCAAGTTCCCTTTATACAGGCTACTCCTATGGAGTTGCACCTATGCTCAGTTTTTACTATGGGGAGCAAAACCATGACAAACTGAAAAAAATGATGGCAGTCAGCCTGAAAGTAATAGCTGTTATTTCAGTGGTGACAGTTGCAGCGTCTTTTCTGCTGACAAGACCATTAGTATCTGTATTTGCCCGTCCGGACAACCCGGTATATGATCTTGCAGTAACCGGAAACGGAATCTGCACCATTGCACTGTTCTTTATCGGTTTTAATATATTTGCCAGTGGTATGTTTACGGCATTGTCCAATGGTGTGGTTTCGGCTGTTCTTGCTTTCTCAAGGTCGTTTGTGTTTATGCTCATTACTATGATCGTGCTTCCGCTGCTTTTTGGGGTAAATGGAATCTGGCTTGCAACACCTGCGGCAGAACTGATGGCACTGGCACTGTCTGTTGCTATGTTCTTAAAGTATCGAAAGAGATATGGGTATTAAGGAGGCGGCCTGCCGGGTCTCCAAACGCAATACGGCAGTAGATTTGCCCTGCTTCGGTTCCACCAGTAAAGCAATTGGCACAAAGCAACTGCCGCAGGTATTCCCCTGAGCAGTTACTTTCTGCCGTTCCGTGCTGTTTTGTGATTGCGGCCGGTTTATCCAGGAGTAGCATTTCTTCCACACAGCACATCGTGTCAGTTATCTTTGCGGTTTCATGGATTCTAAAGTTTCAGATTCGCAAAAGCATTTGCAAAAGCCTGATTCAGCGGTTCATCTGCTTCCTGTTTCATTTTCTTCATGTATCTGGACACATCTTTTTTAGATACGCTGCCGCCGCTTTCTTTTTTTCGTTTTTCAAAAGCAGACAATTTTTCAGAGTAACCGCATACGCAGGTAAAGCGCTGGTTTTCTCCGTCACCGGACAGTTCCATTTTTTTATGGCACTGAGGACAGCGGGCGTTTGTAGTTCTGGACAGTGTCCTGCGGTATCCGCACTCTCTGTCCTGGCATACGAGCATCCGGCCATTTTTGTGATTCACTTCTAACAGCAGCTTTCCGCAGCCCGGACATTTTTTTCTGGTCAGATTATCGTGGCGGTAGGTTTTGGAAGAGGCGGCAATATCTTTGACAATATCCACGGTATAAGCTCTGATTTCGGCCTCAAAATCTTTCCTGCGGGCATTTCCGCTGGCTATATCAGCCAACTGCTGTTCCCAGCGGGCAGTCAGCTCCGGCGATGTCAGTCCCTGCGGGGCCAGTTCCAGTACCTGCCTGCCTTTGGAGGTCAGGTGGATATAGCTGTCTTTTTTTTCGATCATAAAGCTGTTAAATAGTTTTTCTATAATGTCTGCGCGGGTGGCAACCGTTCCAAGCCCTCCGGTTTCTCCCAGCGTTTTTTTCAGAGACTGGCTGGAGTTTTCCATATATTTTACAGGGTTTTCCATAGCGGCAAGCAGCGTGGCTTCGGTAAATGGAAGCGGCGGCTTTGTCTTTCCTTCTGTGATTTTTCCTTCTTCAAAGAGGATACGCTGCCCTTTGACAAATGCAGGGAGGCTATCCAGCGAATCGATGGCAGAGCTGTTTTTCAATGTCTGTTGCGGGGCATCGGTATCTGTGTCCGGCTGTTCTTCGGACAGGATGCCGGATTCTTTCTGGATCTGGCGGATTTCCTGCCAGCCTGCATGAATGATGGTCTTTCCTCTGGCGGTAAATAGTTCTCCTTCACAGGATACCGTGATTTCCGTCTGTTCGTATTCGCATGGCGGAAGAAGGACGGCCAGGAAACGGGAAAGAACCAGTTCAAAGATTTTACGTTCCCCGTATTCCAGTCCGCTCAGGTTTACACCCTGTTCGGTCGGGATGATGGCATGGTGGTCTGACACTTTCTGATCGTCTACAAAAGATTTGTTTCCTTTGATGGGAGCCTTTAACAGCTGGCTGCAGATCCGGCCATAGCTGCCGCAGCGGCATGCGCGGATACGTTCCGGCAGTGTTTCTACCAGATCCTGCGTCAGATATCTGGAATCGGTTCTCGGATAAGTTACTGCTTTATGATATTCGTACAGACGCTGCATATAGTCCAGTGTCTGTTTGGCAGAAAATCCAAACAGCCGGTTGGCATCCTGCTGCAGACTGGTCAGATCATACAGCTGCGGGGCATAGGATTTGTGCAGTTTTTTCCTGATATCTGATATCGTTCCTGTACTGTTTGTGACCTTTTTTTGCACCTCTCTAACGGCATCCTGCGAAAAGACGCAGTAACTGTGGTCTTTGGATATCCAGTTCCAGAAGATACCGCTGCCTTTTATTTTCAGGCTGTAGTAGGATTTTGGACGGAATGCTTTAATCTGGGATTCTCTTCTGGCAATCATGGCAAGCGTCGGGGTCTGTACCCTGCCGCAGGAAAGCTGCGCATTATGCTTTACAGTCAGTGCCCTTGTAGCGTTCAGACCGACCAGCCAGTCTGCCTCAGCCCTTGCTACGGCTGCCTGATACAGCTTTTCATATTCTTTTGCGTCTTTTAAATGTTCAAATCCCTGGCGGATGGCACGGTCTGTTACAGAAGAAATCCACAGACGTTTCATAGGCTTGTGCACGCCGGCTTTTTTGATAATCCAGCGGGCGACCAGTTCTCCTTCGCGTCCGGCATCGGTGGCGATGATGATCGTGCCAACGTCTTTGCGGTACATCTGGGCCTTTACGGTCTGATATTGTCTGCCGGTTTTTGGAATGACCTGGATTTCCAGCTGTTCCGGCAGCATGGGGAGAGTCTCCATGCGCCATGTTTTCCACTGTTCGCCATAACTTTCCGGATCAGAAAGCTCTATCAGATGACCAAGAGCCCAGGTTACAATATAATCGTTTCCTTCCAGAAAGCCGTTTCCGCCTTTGCTGCAGCCGAGTACTCTGGCGATATCCCTGCCTACGCTTGGTTTTTCTGCGATAACTAATGATTTCATTTTTTTACCACTCTTTCTTAAATTAAAGCTCTGCAAATCTCTGATAATCTGGTAATTCTGATAATCAGAAATCTGTCCAAAGTATAAATATAAGTATAACATGGGGAAAGGAAAAATAAAACAACAGATTGCAGTTTCCTGCTTTGAATAACGGAAAGATTCACGAAACACATGTATGTTTCTGATTCTGCAATTCTGTTTGACTATTTTGTGGAAAAAGGTTATAGTAATTGGAAACAAACCAAAGGAGGATGATAACATGAAAGGAAAGTCTAAAAGACAATCTGCCAAAAATAACAACACCACCGTACATACAGATAGTATTCCGGCAGAACTCAAAGAAGAAATGATACTGCAGTTTGGTGAAAATGAGGTTTCTGTAGCAGCTATTTCTGAAAAAGTAAAGCAAAGCTATAAAGAAAGCGGCAGTAACGAAGAACTAAAAGAGGTCAGAATCTACGTAAAGCCTGAGGACAACCGTGCATATTATGTTGCAAACGGTGAGATACAGGGCAGTGTGGAGCTGGTAACGGCAGACTGATCCGGATCTTTGTATCATAGGAAATTACTGTGAATTTCCTATGATATCAAGGATGGGCAGATGTCTGGCATCTGCCTGATCTGTAAAAATTAAATCCCGAAATTACTCCTGCTCTTCCTGCTCGCGAAACTGCATCTCGATCTCGTCATACGAAATGCCAGCCGCTGTTAAAAGACCTTTTACATAGGTTAATACAAGGTTTTTGTCATCTTTTGGCAGATAATGAAAATTTGCCATCAGCTTCTGATCCTCTACGTCCAGCTGCCGGAATGGTGTACCGCCTTCATCAAAAAATTCAGACATCGTAATGCCAAACCCTTTGCATACCCGGAGCAGGGTAGCTACTGAAGGGATATTGTTCCGGTGAAAGGTGTTATTTAACGTGGAATAACTGACACCGGATTCCTGCGCAAGCCTGTAAAGAGACCAGTTGTGCTCGTCCAGAAGTTCTGTGATTTTCTTTAATACATAATCGTTTCTCATTGTATTGACTTCATCTCCCCATATGTGTAATATTATAATTCTATTGTATAAAAAAATGAGCGATCAAAAAAGAGGGCAAACGGGGACGTTGAAAAAATCGCAATTGCGGGGGAACGGATTTGTGGATGATGTGGGGACGCAATGGGGATGGGTATTGGCTTCGCGGACGCTGGATGAGGGAAGCGGCCGCATAGCCACAATGTAACACATGACCTAAAGAATTTTTTTTCCGGCACGTTCTCTCTTTTCCTGTTGTAAAATCAGTCTGCCTTCGCTATACTATGTAAGAACAGAAAACACAAAAAAGTTTTGAACGACAGCTGCTGTTAAAAATACACAACTTAGGAGAAAAGATATGTCAGAATTAATTACCGAAAAAGAACTGGAGCGTTTCAGCCAGACTGACGCGGATGCTGTGGATGCTGTGTTTGAGCGGAATATGGCTGATTATGAGATTGACTGGGATGCGGGGGAAGTGCAAAATATCCCGGTACTGGCGCATTATTATGTCAAAGGCAAAGATATGCATTATTATGTGCTGGCGCGGATTCATGATGCGGAAGATGATCTGTTAACCTGTGTGAATGTCAGTCAGGGTGTCAGGCAGCTTATTTTGTTTCCGGTGCGGATGTTTAACGGTGCGGTTCTGGATGAAGAGACGCAGGAGCATGCGTTTGCGGAAGAAAAATTGTTTGGGAAGGTATGCCTGAAAGATGTTTTGCGGTGATATACTCAGATTCTGGCAGGACGGGAAGAAATGACGTGTCCGTCTGTCTGGATGAATGCCGGAAAAAAGAGGAATAAAGATTCAGAAATAAAGAATAGGGAAAGAGAGGTTTTGCATATGCTGAAAATAGGCTCGCACGTTGGGATGAGCGGCAAAGATATGTTTTTAAACTCGGTGAAGGAAGCAGCCGGATATGGCGCGAATACGTTTATGGTATATACCGGCGCGCCACAGAATACGCGCCGCAAGGAGATTCAGGACTTAAATATTGAGGCAGCGCATGCATATATGAAAACGCATGGAATTGACAGTTTTGTAGTCCATGCGCCGTATATTATCAATCTTGGCAATTCCATTAAGCCGGAGACGTATGAGCTGGCGGTGGAGTTTCTCGCGACGGAGCTGGAACGTACGGCTGCGATGGGCAGCGATGTTTTAATCCTGCATCCGGGCGCGCATGTAGGAGCGGGTGTGGAAGCGGGTACGGCACAGATTATCAAAGGACTGAATGAAGTGCTGACAAAAGATACGCAGTGCTTCATCGCGCTGGAAACGATGGCGGGAAAAGGCTCTGAGATCGGCAGGACGTTTGAAGAGCTGGCTGCGATTTATGATGGTGTGGTTCAAAACGACAGGCTGCGCGTCTGCTTTGATACCTGCCATACGCATGACAGCGGATATGATATCGTACATGATTTTGACGGTGTGATGGAGCAGTTTGACCGCGTGATCGGCAAGGACCAGATTGCGGTATTTCATATCAATGACAGCAAGAATGTGCGCGGGGCGGCGAAGGACCGGCATGCCAATATCGGAGATGGAGAGATTGGCTTTGACGCGATTTATAGGATCGTCCATCACCCGGATTTTCTGGAGGTTCCGAAAATACTGGAAACGCCGTATATTGCAGATCCGGAGGATCCGAAGAAGAAGTATCCGCCATATAAGCAGGAGATCGAAAGGCTGCGTTCGTAAGGAGTCAGACGATGGGAAAAAAGAAGAAAGAAAAACAAAAGCGTCAGTCCATGCTGGGGCAGGTGAGAAAAGCACATCATCCGGGACAGGGTGGATATGTATTTCAGCTGATCGGGGCTTTTTTCTGTGATTTTTTCTATTATGTGTGGCATGTGACAAAATGGCTGGTGCTGACAGCGCTGATTGCGACGGCGGCAGTGGCGCTTGTTTTATTTGTGCGGTATGGAGACGATTACCGTTCCTTTGCGAAAGAAGCGGATAAAATCGTGGAAAACAGCAGGGCAGAGGATTTCCGTATGGATGAGATTACGTATATCTACGGGGCAGATGGGAATCAGATTGCGGAGCTGTCTTCCGGAAATGGCAAATCCAGCTATCTGACCTATAAGGAAATACCAGGACATGCGGTCAACGCATTTATAGCCATTGAAGACCGCAGCTACTGGAGAAATATCGGGATTGATATCAAAGGCATTGTGCGTGTCGCGCTGGATTTTGTATTGTCCAGAGGAGATAATATGGCAGGCGCCAGTACGATTACCCAGCAGTTGTCCCGTACGATTTATCTGACGAGAGAGCGTTCGGTGATACGTAAAATCAAAGAAATGATGGTATCCATCAGGCTGACACGCAAATACAGCAAGCAGGACATTATGGAGTTTTATATAAATACAGCGTGCTATAGCAATGGGATCTATGGACTGGAAGCGGCGGCGAAGGCATATTTTGGAACCGGAGCCTCGCAGTTGTCGCTGTCACAGATTGCTTACCTGTGTGCGATTCCAAACCGGCCGGAATATTTTAATCCATATAAGCATCCGAAGCGGGCGCTGGAGCGGCGGGATAAAATTTTGAAGGATATGTACGAAGAAGGGTATATATCTAAAAGCGCTTATGGGGAAGCCTGTAAAGAAAAGATCAGAATCGTGAAACAGGTATCGGAGTTTAACAACTATGAAACGACATACGCCGTACACTGCGCGGCAGAATATCTGATGAAGCTGCATGGCTTTGATTTCCGGTACGAATTTCAGGATGACGCGGATTATGAGGCATATCAGGAATCCTACGAAGCGGCATACAATCTGGAAAAATCCAATCTGTATGCGAAAGGCTATCAGGTAACGACAAGCCTGCGTGTGGATGCGCAGCGTGCCATACAGCAGGCGCTGGACAACAATCTGGCATTTGCCACGCAGACGGATCCGCAGACCAGTGTATATGAGCTGCAGGGAGCAGTCACAGTCATTGACAATATGACCGGCAAAGTCATCGCGCTGGCCGGCGGACGTTCACAGGAAAATTTAAACAATGTATACAGCTTAAACCGTGCATGGCAGAGCTACCGCCAGCCGGGAAGTACCTTTAAGCCGCTGGCAGTCTACACGCCTGCGCTGATGAACGGTTATACGCCAGAGACAACGGTATATGATATAGACGTAAAAACGGCCCGGCAGCCGGGCGTGGATATTTCCAGCCTGAGGGGCACGGCGATGCCGCTGCGCAGCGCCGTCGAGCAGAGTAAAAACGGCGTGGCATATTCGGTGTTTTATGATATCAGACCGTCATACGGACTCGAATTTATTACAAAAATGAAGTTTGACCGGATTGTACCGCAGGACTATACATTGTCAGCGGCGCTGGGCGGACTGACCTACGGTGCGACGACTGTGCAGATGGCGGGTGGATACTGTACCCTCGTCAATCAGGGAGAATACAGGGATCCGGCCTGTCTGGTATCTTTAAAGGACAGCAGCGGAAAAGAGCTCTACAAAGAAGAAAAACCAGAACGGGTCTACGACGCGCAGGCGGCATCTGTCATGCTTGATATCTTAAAAGGCGTGCTTACAAACGGAACGGCAAAAAGTATGAAATGGAGCGAATCTTCAGCGCTTGCGGCTGCAGGCAAGACGGGGACGACCAATGGAAGCAAAGACGGATGGTTCTGCGGCGTGACGCCGTATTATACCATATCTGTCTGGGTCGGCTATGATACACCGAAAACACTGGATAATCTGTACGGGGCGACGTATCCGGCCGGAATCTGGAAGGATGCGATGCTGTATCTGACACAGGGGACAGGAGTGATTGATTTTAACTAGGAATCAGCTTGCATATCTTTCCAATTTATGTCAAAATAGAAAAGCAGCTTTTAGCAAAGCACATATCGATAAGAATGGAGGTATAAAAGTGTATATTACATGTCTGGATTTGGAAGGTGTACTTGTACCGGAAATATGGATTGCGTTTGCAAAAGCAACGGGTATTCCGGAGCTGGAGAAGACAACAAGGGATGAGCCGGATTATGACAGGCTGATGAAAGGCCGGCTGGAGATTCTAAAGGAGCATGGTCTGGGCCTGAAAGAGATTCAGGATACGATTGCAACGATTGAGCCGCTTGCTGGCGCAAAGGAGTTTCTGGATGAGCTTCGTTCCATGATGCAGGTCATTATTATCAGCGATACGTTTGAACAGTTTGCAAAACCACTGATGCAAAAGCTTGGCTGGCCAACGATTTTTTGCAATTCACTGGTGACGGATGGGAATGGAGCGATTACCGGATATCAGATGCGGGTGGCTAATTCCAAGTATGCAACGGTAAAAGCGCTGCAGTCGGTTGGCTACGATACGATCGCCAGCGGGGACAGCTATAATGATCTGGGGATGATTCAGGCAAGTCAGGCTGGATTTCTGTTCCGGACGACAGAGCAGATCAGGGCGGACTATCCGCAGTATCCGGCATATGAGACGTATGGGCAGCTGCTCGGTGCGATACAGGCAGTTGTGCAGGGACAGACGGCTTAGTGTCTGATATGGGCGGTTGTACAGATACGGGCGGCTGGGTATCCGGAACGGACGATTATGCAGATAGACGGCTGGATATCCGGAATGGACGATTATGCAGATAGACGGCTGGGTATCCGGAACGGACGATTATGCAGATGCGGACGGCTGGGTATCCGGAATGGACGGATTTTGTGTAGATGATGGAATGAGCAGAAGGGAGGGAATCTGATTGCTGAAAACGCTGGCTTCTTATATCAAAGAATTTAAAAAAGACTCTCTGATGACGCCGGTATATATGGTTTTTGAGGTCATTATGGAAATGCTGATCCCGCTTCTGATGGCATCGATTATTGATGACGGAGTGGAAAAGAGCGATATCCGCCATATTTACGTGATGGGAATATGGATGATGGTTGCGGCGTTTGCAGGGCTGACAGCGGGTGTCATGGGCGGCAAATACGGTGCGCGGGCATCGGCCGGATTTGCGAAAAACCTGCGGGAAGGGATGTTTGTGAATATTCAGAACTATTCTTTCGAAAATATTGACAAATATTCGACAGCCGGACTTGTCACAAGGCTGACGACAGATGTGACGAATCTGCAGAATGCGTATCAGATGATTTTGCGGATGTGTGTACGCGCTCCGTTTTCGCTGATTATCGCGATGATCATGTCGTTTTTTATCTCGGCAAAGCTGGCGACGGTGTATCTCGTTGCCGTGATTGTGCTGGGTGGATTTCTGGCGGTGATTACGGTGAATGCATATAAGTATTTTAGCGCGGTATTTGAAAAATACGATGACCTGAATGCGAGTGTGCAGGAAAATATAGCAGCCATCCGTGTCGTAAAAGCATATGTCAGGGAAGATTATGAAATCAGCAAGTTTCAAAAAGCGTGCGGAAATGTATATCTGATGTTTGTAAAAGCGGAAAGTATCGTGACATACAACGCGCCTGCCATGATGCTGACCGTATTCAGCTGTATTTTAGGGATCAGCTGGCTCGGTGCAAAGGTGATCGTATCGACGAATGCGGTGGAGCTGCAGACAGGGGATCTGATGAGTCTGCTTGCCTACTGTATGAATATCCTGATGAGCCTGATGATGCTTTCTATGGCGTTTGTCATGATTACGATGAGCTCCGCGAGCGCAAGGCGTATTGCAGAGGTGCTGAATGAAAAAAGCACGCTGGAAAATCCGCCGCAGCCGGAATTTCATGTGCCGGACGGCAGCATTCAGTTTGAGCATGTGGATTTTTGCTATGGCGGCGCAAAGCAGGCGAAGCAGACAGACAGCAGCGGTGAGGAAAACAGCTCGCTTGTACTGTCGGATATCAATCTGGATATCCGGTCCGGTGAGACAATCGGGATTATCGGCGGTACCGGAAGCTCCAAATCCAGTCTGGTGAACCTGATCAGCCGTCTGTATGATGTGACGGGCGGCTGTGTAAAGGTCGGCGGCAGGGATGTACGCAGCTATGATCTGGAAACACTGCGCAATGAGGTATCTGTCGTATTGCAGAAAAATGTACTGTTCTCCGGCACGATTTATGATAATCTGCGCTGGGGTGATTTAGAGGCCAGTGAGGAAGAGTGCAGGCAGGCCTGCAGGCTCGCCTGTGCGGATGAGTTTATCGAAGCGATGCCGGATGGATACAATACGTATATCGAACAGGGCGGTACGAATGTATCCGGCGGACAGAAGCAGCGGCTGTGTATTGCAAGGGCATTGCTGAAAAAACCGAAAATACTCATTCTGGACGATTCTACCAGTGCGGTCGATACGGCCACGGATGCGAAAATCCGCAAAGCATTTGCGCAGGAAATACCAGGGACGACCAAACTGATTATCGCGCAGCGGATCTCTTCGGTGCAGCAGGCGGACAGGATTATCGTACTGGAGCACGGAAAGGTACATGGATTTGGCACGCATGAGCAGCTGCTGAAAAGCAATGAGATTTACCGCGAAGTCTATGAATCACAGACTGGCGGGGGCGGAGATTTTGACGAGCACGGAGGTGATCACTGATGGCAGAAAAGGCAAAACCAGTGCAGGGACCGCATGGACATGGAAGAGCCGGCGCGGGCAGACGGCCGCAGGTGAAAAATCCGGGGAAGATACTGCGCAGACTGCTCGCATATGTGATGCGCAGGTATGCGTTTGCGGTGCTGGTAGTAGCTGTCTGTATTGTCTATACAGCATTTGCGTCGGTTCAGGGGACATTGTTTATGGAGGAGCTGATCGATGGCTATATCCAGCCGCTGCTGGAAAGTGAATCGCCGGATTACAGCAGTCTGCTGCAGGCGATTACGCGCGTCGGCATCTTTTATGGGATCGCCGTCATTGCCAGCTACGCGCAGGCAAAGATTATGATCTATGTCAGCCAGGGGTCGCTGCGGGATTTGAGAAATGATCTGTTTTCGCATATGGAAAAGCTGCCGGTCCGGTATTTTGATACGCATGCGCATGGGGACATTATGTCTGTCTATACGAATGATATCGATACGCTGCGGCAGATGATCAGCCAGAGTATCCCGCAGCTGTTCAACAGCGTGATTACGATTGTAAGCGTGCTCGGGAGTATGATTTATCTGAGCATTCCGCTGACCGGACTTACGCTTGCTATGGTTGCGGTGATGCTGTATATGACAAAACGTCTGGCGGGTCTGAGCAGCAGATATTTCCTGGCGCAGCAGCAGGATCTGGGCAGGGTGAACGGCTTTATCGAAGAGATGATGGAAGGACAAAAAGTCGTCAAGGTGTTTTGCCATGAGGAGACGTCGGTCAAAGATTTTAAGGAACGCAATGACCAGTTGTTTGAAAGCGCGTACCAGGCCAACCGTTTTGCGAATATCCTGATGCCGGTAAATGCACAGCTTGGCAATGTCAGCTATGTTTTCTGTGCGATTGTGGGCGGGATACTGGCGATGAACGGGGCTGGCGGATTTACGGTCGGGAAACTGGCCAGCTTTCTGACGTTTAACCGGAATTTTAACCAGCCGATCAATCAGGTCAGCATGCAGTTAAACGCGGTCGTTATGGCGCTCGCGGGTGCGGAGCGTGTATTTAAACTGCTGGATGAGCCGGCGGAAACTGATGAAGGCTATGTGACGCTTGTCAATGCCAGAAAAGTAAACGGACAGATCATGGAAGCTGAGGGAGGCATGCGTACCGGACTCTGGGCATGGAAGCATCCGCATCAGCAGGAAGGCACGGTGACTTATACAGAGCTGACCGGAGACGTTGTATTTGACGATGTGGATTTTGGCTATGTGCCGGAAAAAATCGTGCTGCACAATGTCGATCTGTATGCCACACCAGGCCAGAAGATCGCGTTTGTCGGCTCTACCGGAGCAGGAAAGACGACGATCACCAATCTGATCAACCGTTTTTATGATATTCAGGATGGAAAAATACGCTATGACGGCATCAACATTAATAAAATAAAAAAAGATGATCTGCGTCATTCTCTCGGGATCGTCCTGCAGGATACGCATTTATTTACGGCAACCGTGATGGAAAATATCCGTTACGGCAAGCTGGACGCTACGGATACAGAAGTGATGCAGGCCGCAAAGCTGGCAAATGCCGACGGATTTATCCGTCATCTGCCGGACGGTTATCAGACGATGCTGACCGGAGACGGCGCCAATCTCAGTCAGGGACAGCGGCAGCTGCTTGCGATCGCGCGTGCGGCGATTGCGGATCCGCCGGTGCTGATTCTGGACGAGGCAACGAGTTCGATCGATACCCGTACGGAAAAAATCGTGCAGGACGGCATGGATAAGCTGATGAGGGGCAGGACGACGTTTGTGATCGCGCATCGTCTGTCCACAGTCCGCAACAGCGACTGCATTATCGTACTGGAGCAGGGACGTGTGATTGAACGCGGGAACCATGAAAAGTTAATCGAAGAACGCGGAAAATATTACCAGCTGTATACCGGCAATACTGTCTCCGGCTGACCGGAAGACAGGCCGGATAACGGGTGGAAAGACAGAAAAAGAAAGGGGCGGTGTCCATGTCAATCGAAGCATATCAGGCAGCCAATAAACAGGCGCAGAAAGCATACCGTGCAGCAATGAATAAAGGCGAATATCCATATCTGAGTGCTCTGGATGATTTTCTGCCGTATGAGCGTACGGCAGGAGAAAAATATATCGGGGTGATAGAAATACCGCTGTATCTTGTGGCAGGGACAAAGACAGCCGGCAGACAAAATTCTTTTGCAAATAATTTTATGCCGCTGCTGGATGTGGAGACAGAGTTTGCGTATAAATGGGCAGGACTGTATGATTCCCAGTTAGCAGAAGGGATCCGCGATCCGATCGTAGCATATGAATATATGCATCGTTTTTATGTTATGGAAGGGAATAAGCGCGTCAGTGTATTAAAGTGTCTGAACGCGGTTAAGATCAGCGCGAAAGTAACCAGAATCATTCCGAAAAAAACGGATGATCTGGAAAATAAAATTTACTTTGAATTTATGGATTTTTACGATGACGCAAAAATCTATGATATCTGGTTTTCCAAAGAGGGATCTTATGCAAGGCTGTATAAAATTTATGGCTATCAGCCGGGCGGGGTATGGACAGAGGAAAGCCGGACCGCCCTGCGCAGTGAGTTTTTAAACTTCCGTAAAATCTATAAGGCAAAAGGCGGCGACCGGATCCATATTACAACCGGAGACGCGTTTCTGGCTTATATTGAGATTTTTCCGGCCTGGCAGCTGCAGTCCGGCAGTGAGGATGAGATTAAAAGCAATCTGACGAAGATGTGGGATGAATTTGTGACGCTTGGACAGGATGATTCGATGAAAATCGTACTGGAGCCGCATCAGAAGGAAAAGACGACAGCTGGCCTGTCGATCTTAAATCGTATTTTAAATGACACACCAAAGCAGTTGAAAGTCGCCTTTATTTTTGAAAAATCTGTAGTCAACTCCGCATGGAACTACGCCCATGAAATGGGAAGGATGCATTTAGAGCAGGTATTTGGCGAGCGGATTCAGACTTCCATTTACGAGCATGCGGAATTTACGAATAACTCGGAGGACATCATAGAAGCGGCGATTGAGGACGGCAATCAGATTATATTTACCGTACCGGCCCAGCTTGCAAGCGCGAGCGTGAAGGCAGCAGTCCGGCATCCGGAGATTAAAATATTAAACTGCTCGATCAACTCCAAGTCACAGGCAATCCGGACGTATTACTGCCGGATGTATGAGAGTAAGTTTTTACTGGGAGTGATCGCGGGAGCATTGTCAGAAACGAATGACGTCGGATATATGGCAGATTATCCGATTTACAGCACGATTGCGAATATCAATGCATTCGCGCTGGGAGCCCAGATGGTCAATCCGCGTGTGAAGGTGCATCTGCGCTGGAGCTCCCTGAAAGGAGACAGCCAGCAGGACTGGCCGGAGGATGTGCATCTGATTTTCGACAAAGACATGATTAATCCAAAGCATCCGACGAGAAAGTACGGCCTGTACCGCCAGCTTGCAGACGGGCAGATTGAAAATATCGCGACTTCCATCTGCCACTGGGGAAAGGTGTATGAGCTGATTATCCGCGGGATTCTGGAAAATACATGGAAAGAAGAAGTCGAGAAAAACAAAAACCGCGCATTAAATTACTGGTGGGGCATTTCCTCCGGTGTACTGGAGATTGTATGCTCCCAGAAGCTGCCAGACGGCACAAAGATACTGATTGATCTTTTAACAGAGATGATCCGGCGCAGGGAGTTCAGCCCGTTCCAGTTTACCTGGACAAAGCAGGACGGGACGGTGACGAATGCAGCACGCAAGCGTCTGGAACCGGAAGAAATCTTTAAGATGAACTATCTGGCAAGTAATATAGAAGGAGGGATTCCTGCACTGGACGACCTGAAGGAAGAGGTCAGGGAGTTTGTCCGGCTGCAGGGTGGATTCTGATGAAAGTATTGCTATTGGCGGATGTAGAATGTAAAGCGTTGTGGGATTTTTATCGCAGGGAAGAGCTGGAAGGGGTCGATCTGATCCTTTCCTGCGGGGACCTGAATGCGGAGTACCTGTCGTTTCTGGCTACCATGTCATCTGGTCCGGTACTGTATGTACACGGAAACCACGACGCAAAATATAATGTACGTGGTCCGGAAGGCTGCATCTGCATTGATGATATGGTTTATGACTATAAAGGGCTCAGGATTCTTGGACTGGGCGGCTCCATGCGTTATAAGGATGACGCATGGCAGTTTACCGAAGAGGAAATGCGCAAACGGGTCAGAAAAATGCGCTTTCCGATCTGGAGGAGCAAAGGGTTTGACATACTGCTGACCCATGCACCGGCAAAAGGGCTGCACGACGGCGAAGATCTGCCGCATCACGGGTTCCATATTTTTAATGAACTGATGGACAGGTATGAGCCGGACTATTTTATACATGGACATGTGCATATGAATTATGGAAGGGGTCATGTACGGGAAGATGAGAGAGGAAAGACGCGGGTCATCAATGCGTTTGAGCGGTATGTGATCGAGATTCCGGATAAATAAAACCGACAGGATGGACACTCAGGCTTCTGGGTGTCTTTTTTTGCATATGGAAAGCGGATGTGTTACATATTGGCTATGCGGAGGCTGTGGCCGGTCCAGAATGTGTAAGAAGCCATACCTGGAAAAACAGAACAGTACATACTGGCCTCCCGGACGCTGGATGAGGGAAGCGGCCCTGTTTCATTGTTCCGGTTTCCAGAATGTAAGAATCTCTAAGTATTCTGCATCCAGACTGTGGTACCGGACGGGCGCGACACCTACTTCGC
>CANTHI010000017.1 GCA_947653505.1 uncultured Eubacterium sp. | reverse complement strand
TGACTTCAATATGCTTATCATTGATTTCCACACCCTGCAGACGGTATACACGCTGCACTTCCCTCAACAGGTAATCCTGCACTGCGCGGACACCTTTGATTTTCAGAATATCATGTGGATTAACAGAACCTTCTGTCAGTTCATCTCCGGCTTCCAGCAAAGCGCCGTCCATAACCTTGATACGGGAACCGTAAGGGATCAGGTATGCCTTGGATTCACCAGATTCCTGATTGGTAACAATAATCTCACGCTTCTTTTTCGTATCTTTAATCGTCGCAACACCGCCAAATTCGGTGATAATCGCAAGACCTTTCGGTTTTCTTGCCTCAAAAAGCTCCTCTACACGCGGAAGACCCTGTGTAATATCGTCACCGGCAACGCCGCCGGAATGGAACGTACGCATCGTAAGCTGTGTACCTGGTTCGCCGATCGACTGCGCCGCAATAATGCCAATCGCCTCTCCTACCTGTACAGACTGTCCGGTTGCCATGTTCGTTCCGTAACATTTCGCACAGACGCCATCCAGCGAACGACAGGTCAAAATGGTACGGATCTTTAACTTCGTGATCGGTTCCCCGTTCTGGTCCACACCAATGCTCATAATCTTCTCGGCACGTCTCGGTGTAATCATATGATTCGCTTTTACAAGTACATTGCCTTCCCTGTCACAGACTGTCTCACAGGAGAAACGGCCTGTCAGACGCTCCTGCAGGCTCTCAATCTCTTCCTTGCCGTCTGCAAATTCTGTAACTACCATACCCGGAATCTCACGGTCTTTGCCTTCGTTACAATCCAGTTCCCGCACGATCAGCTCCTGTGATACGTCTACAAGACGCCTCGTCAGATAACCGGAGTCCGCGGTACGCAGCGCCGTATCCGACATTCCTTTTCGCGCTCCATGCGCAGACATAAAGTATTCCAGTACGTCCAGTCCCTCACGGAAGTTGGACTTGATCGGCATCTCGATCGTTCTTCCGGTCGTATCTGCCATCAGACCACGCATACCTGCCAGCTGTTTGATCTGCTTGTCAGAACCACGGGCTCCGGAATCTGCCATCATGAAAATATTGTTATATTTATCCAGACCGGACAACAGTGCGTGTGTCAGTTCGTCATCCGTTTCCTTCCATACTTCAACGACTTCTTTATAACGCTCTTCTTCTGTAATCAGGCCACGTTTGTACTGTTTTGTGATCCTGTCCACCGTATTCTGCGCTTCATTAATCAGCTCTGGCTTCTGCGGCGGCACCGTCATGTCAGAAATCGACACCGTCATGGCTGCTCTCGTCGAATATTTATATCCCATCGACTTAATATCATCCAGCACCTCTGCAGTTCTTGTAGCGCCATGTACATTAATGACCTTTTCAAGTATCTGCTTGAGCTGCTTCTTTGCCACGTGGAAATCCACCTCAAGTACCAGCTCATTTTCCGGCTTGCTGCGGTCTACAAATCCCAGATCCTGCGGAATAATTTCATTAAAAATAAATCTTCCCAGCGTAGACTCAATCGTTCCTGATTTTACAGTTCCATCCGGCATTTTTTTGCTGACACGTACATGGATCCTGCTATGCAGGGTACATGCCTGATTTTCGTATGCCAGTATCGCTTCGTTTACATTTTTATAATAAGCGCCCTCTCCGAGTGACCCCGGCCGTTCCTGCGTCAGATAATAAATACCAAGCACCATATCCTGTGAAGGTACTGCAACCGGACCGCCGTCCGAAGGCTTTAACAGATTGTTTGGCGACAGCAGCATAAATCTGCATTCCGCCTGTGCCTCCTGTGATAACGGCAGATGCGCCGCCATCTGGTCTCCATCAAAATCCGCATTGTAAGCGGTACATACGAGCGGGTGCAGCTTGATCGCCTTTCCTTCGACCAGAATCGGCTCAAACGCCTGGATCCCCAGCCGGTGCAGCGTAGGCGCACGGTTTAACATCACCGGATGCTCTTTAATGACCTCTTCCAGAACGTCCCATACTTCTGTCTGGAGACGCTCCACCATCTTTTTTGCACTCTTAATATTGTGTGCCGTTCCATTCGAAACAAGCTCTTTCATTACAAACGGCTTAAACAGCTCGATTGCCATTTCCTTCGGCAGACCACACTGATAGATTTTCAGCTCCGGTCCTACGACGATAACCGAACGTCCGGAATAATCCACACGTTTTCCAAGCAGGTTCTGTCTGAACCGCCCGCCTTTTCCCTTTAACATATCCGAAAGAGATTTTAACGCACGGTTGCCAGGCCCCGTTACCGGACGTCCGCGTCTGCCGTTGTCAATCAGCGCGTCGACTGCCTCCTGCAGCATACGTTTTTCGTTCCGTACGATAATGTCCGGCGCACCCAGCTCCAGCAGCCTGCGCAGACGGTTATTCCGGTTGATAATCCTTCTGTATAAATCATTCAGATCCGAAGTTGCAAAACGTCCGCCATCCAGCTGCACCATTGGGCGCAGATCCGGCGGAAGCACCGGAATGACTGTCATAATCATCCATTCCGGTTTGTTTCCGGACTCATAAAATGCATCCACAACTTCCAGTCTTTTAATAATTCTTGCACGCTTCTGTCCGGTTGCGTCTTTTAACGCAGCCTTTAAAGACACCGAATCCTTTTCCAGATCAATTGCCTGCAAAAGCTCCAGAATCGACTCCGCACCCATTCCGACACGGAATGCGCTGCCGTATTTTTCTCTCGCTTCCTGATATTCATTTTCCGACAGCACCTGCTTATAGCTCAGCTCCGTCGTTCCCGGATCCAGCACGATATAAGAAGCAAAATACAGTACTTTTTCCAAAGTTCTTGGCGACAGATCCAGAATCAGTCCCATACGGCTTGGAATCCCTTTAAAATACCAGATATGGGAAACGGGAGCCGCCAGCTCAATATGCCCCATACGTTCCCTGCGGACGCTGGCTTTTGTTATTTCAACACCACACCGGTCACAGACAACCCCTTTATAACGAATTTTCTTATATTTCCCGCAGTGACACTCCCAGTCCTTACTCGGTCCAAAGATTTTCTCACAGTACAGTCCATCTTTTTCCGGTTTCAATGTCCGGTAGTTAATCGTCTCCGGTTTTTTCACTTCCCCCTTTGACCATTCCCTGATTTTTTCCGGCGAGGCCAGACCAATCTGAATAGCATCAAACTGAATTGGCTGATTGGTTTCTTCGTTCATGATTTCTGACATATATGGCACTCCCTTCTATTCCATATCTGAACCGTCATCTTCAAAGTCATCTACAAAAATAGAATCATCTTCATCTTCTTCCAGTTCATCTTCTTCTGCATCCACCAGCTCTTCACTCTCAGCGTCAAATTCCTTCTTGGAAAATCCCATTTTGCTGAAAGACTCATTGCTTTCGAATGCAAAATCCTTATCTCCGGATATAATAGAATTTAAATCTGTATTACCATATTCACTCGTTTCCATCAGCTGCACTTCGTTGCGATTTTCATCCAGCACCCTGACATCCAGCGCCAGCGACTGCAGCTCCTTAAGCAATACCTTAAAGGATTCCGGTATACCTGGTTCTGGTATATTTTCCCCTTTAATAATCGCTTCATAAGTCTTTACACGTCCGACTACATCATCCGATTTCACTGTCAGGATTTCCTGCAGCGTATAAGACGCACCATATGCTTCCAGCGCCCATACTTCCATCTCTCCGAAACGCTGTCCGCCAAACTGTGCTTTTCCGCCCAGCGGCTGCTGCGTTACTAACGAGTACGGCCCCGTAGAACGTGCATGGATCTTATCATCTACCAGATGATGCAGCTTCAGATAATGCATGTGCCCGATTGTTACCGGCGAGTCAAAATACTCTCCCGTCCGGCCATCACGCAGCCGTACTTTTCCATCTCTGGAAATCGGCACACCTTTCCACACTTCCCTGTGATCTCTGTGATCGGATAAATACCGGATCACATCCTCGCGCAGCTGGTCCTGGTATTTTGCTTCAAAATCTTCCCATTCCATATTGACATAATCATTTGCCAGCTCCAGCGTATCCTGAATATCCACTTCCTTTGCACCGTCAAACACCGGCGTCTCGATATTAAATCCAAGCGCTTTGGCAGCAAGGCTTAAATGAATCTCCAGCACCTGCCCGATATTCATACGCGACGGCACACCCAGAGGATTCAATACAATATCCAGTGGACGCCCGTTTGGTAAAAACGGCATATCTTCTACCGGCAATACACGGGAAACCACACCCTTGTTTCCATGACGGCCGGCCATCTTATCTCCAACCGAGATTTTTCTCTTCTGCGCAATGTAAATACGGACTGCCTGATTGACGCCCGGCGACAGCTCGTCTCCGTTGTCCCTCGTGAATACTTTTGCATCCACTACAATTCCGTATTCCCCATGCGGTACTTTCAAAGAAGTATCCCGCACTTCTCTTGCTTTTTCACCAAAAATCGCACGAAGCAGTCTTTCCTCTGCGGTCAGCTCCGTCTCTCCTTTCGGAGTTACCTTTCCGACCAGAATATCACCAGCACGCACCTCTGCGCCAATCCGGATAATACCTCTTTCGTCCAGATCTTTTAACGCATCATCGCCGACACCAGGTACATCTCTTGTAATCTCCTCCGGCCCCAGCTTTGTATCACGTGCTTCTGCTTCATATTCCTCTATATGAATCGATGTATACACATCGTCCTGTACTAACCGTTCACTTAATAATACGGCATCCTCGTAATTATAACCTTCCCATGTCATAAATCCGATCAGCGGATTTTTTCCAAGCGCAAGCTCGCCCTGCGAAGTAGACGGACCGTCAGCGATCACCTCGCCAGCCTCTACATGCTCACCTTTAAACACGACCGGTCTCTGATTATAACAGTTGCTCTGGTTACTTCTCGTAAATTTAGACAGCCGGTACGTACTCAGCGAACCATCATCGTTGCGGATCTTAATCTCATTGGATACCGAACTTTCAATCGTACCAGCCTTTTTTGCCACCACGCAGACACCCGAATCCACAGCAGCCTTCGGCTCCATACCAGTACCAACTACAGGCGCTTCCGTCGTCAGCAGCGGCACTGCCTGACGCTGCATGTTGGATCCCATCAGCGCACGGTTCGCGTCATCGTTCTGTAAAAACGGAATCAGCGCCGTAGCAACAGAAAACACCATCTTTGGCGACACGTCCATATAATCAAACATCGTTTTGTCATATTCCTGTGTCTCTTCCAGATAACGGCCGGATACAGAATTACGTACAAAATGCCCATTCTCATCCAGCTTTTCATTCGCCTGCGCTACATGGTAATTATCTTCTTCATCAGCCGTCATATATACAACTTCTTCTGTAACCCGCGGATTCTTCGGATCGGATTTATCGATCTTACGGTATGGCGCTTCCACAAATCCATACTCATTAATTCTCGCATAGCAGGCCAGTGAGTTGATCAGACCGATGTTCGGTCCTTCAGGCGTCTCGATCGGGCACATTCTTCCATAATGCGAATAATGCACGTCACGGACCTCGAATCCGGCACGGTCTCTGGACAGACCACCCGGTCCCAGCGCAGACAGACGCCTCTTATGCGTCAGCTCACCAAGCGGATTATTCTGATCCATAAACTGGGACAGCTGGGAAGACCCGAAAAACTCCTTCACCGCCGCCGTTACCGGCTTGATATTAATCAGACTCTGCGGCGAAATCCCTTCCAGATCCTGCGTCGTCATACGTTCCCGTACTACTCTTTCCAGACGTGAAAGGCCAATCCGGTACTGATTCTGCAGCAGCTCTCCGACCGCACGAATCCGGCGGTTTCCCAAATGGTCAATGTCATCGTCATTGCCAATCTCCCACTCCAGATGCATATTATAATTGATCGAAGCAAAAATATCTTCCTTTGTAATATGCTTAGGCACAAGCAGATTGATATTTTTACGAAACAGCGCTTTTAATTCTTCATCATCCGCGCCCTCATTTTCCTCTAAAAGCTTTTTCAATGCCGGATAATAAACCAGCTCCCGAATCCCGGCTTCATTCGGATCTATCTGCGGACACCATACACTAAAATCTACCATCATCGAAGACAGTACTTTTACATTCCGCTCCTCCGTCTGTATCCAGACATACGGAATGGCAGCATTCTGTATTTTTTCCGCGGCTTCACGGGACAGCATCGTCCCCGGCTGCAGCTCAATCACTTCACCGGTCTCCGGATCCGGAAAAGATACCGGTTCCGCCAGAACCTGCCCTTTCAGCCTGTTTTTAAAATGCAGTTTTTTATTAAATTTATAACGCCCGACTTTCGCCAGATCATATCTTCTTGGATCAAAAAACATCGCTGTGATCAGGCTTTCCGCGCTGTCCACAGTCAGCGGCTCTCCCGGACGGATTTTCTTATATAATTCTAACAAACCCTGTTCATAATTCGTCGCAACATCTTTTCCAAAACTTGCAACGATCTTTGGCTCTTCCCCAAACAAATCTATAATTTCCTGATTTGTCCCGACACCCAGCGCACGGACAAGCACTGTGATCGGAACTTTTCTTGTCCGGTCTACACGAACATAAAACACGTCATTGGAGTCTGTCTCGTATTCCAGCCATGCGCCACGGTTCGGAATAACGGTACAGGAATATAAAGTCTTACCGACTTTGTCATGAGAAACCGCATAGTAAATACCAGGCGAACGCACTAACTGACTGACAATTACACGTTCCGCGCCATTGATCACAAACGTACCCGTTTCCGTCATCAACGGCAGATCTCCCATAAAAATCTCATGGTCATTGATTTCGCCATTTTCTTTGTTATACAGTCTGACTTTTACTTTCAAAGGAGCCGCATAAGTTGCATCCCGTTCTTTACATTCCGGAATCGTATATTTTACGTCATTCTCGCATAATGTAAAATCAATGAAATCCAGACTCAGATGCCCGCTGTAGTCGGAGATCGGAGAGATGTCCTGAAATACTTCTTTCAATCCTTCTTTTAAGAACCACTGATAGGAATCCTTCTGGACTTCGATCAGATTCGGCATTTCCAGAACCTCTTTTTGTCTCGAGTAACTCATACGTATACTTCTGCCAGTATTTACCGGACGTATTCTGTTCTTCTCCATATGACGTTTCACCTCTCGTTCTTTATTTTCAACCAAAAAGCACATATAGATATGGGCTGCAGCTTCGCTGCAAAAGAAGCCGATTTGCACAATAAGTGCAACGTATATGATAGCACAAGTCCTACTGGTTCGTCAAGGATTTTTTTCCAGAAATTCACGGAATAAAAGACTTCCCATACAAATCAGACAAAAAAAGAGCTGTTACAGCAAAGCTTTCAGCCTGTGTAACAACTCCTATTTTTTTCAAAATCTTATTTTAATGTAACCTTAGCGCCTTCTGCTTCCAGTTTTGCCTTCAGTTCTTCTGCAGAAGCCTTATCAGCCTGCTCTTTTACAACCTTTGGCGCGTTGTCTACGACTTCTTTTGCTTCCTTTAAGCCCAGGCCTGTAGCTTCACGGACAACCTTAATAACCTTAACTTTGTTCGGACCTACTTCTGTCAGCTCTACGTCAAATTCTGTCTTTTCTTCTGCTGCTTCAGCTGCGCCGCCTGCTGCTGCAACTACAACGCCTGCTGCTGCAGATACGCCAAATTCTTCTTCACATGCTTTTACTAAATCATTTAACTCTAATACGGTTAAGCCTTTGATTACCTCAATGATCTCAGCTGTAGTCATTTTTATTTCCTCCTATTTTATAAACGATTCTGATTCTTTTCCAATCTTAAGCCTCTGCCGGGGCTTCTGCTGCAGGAGCTTCTGCTTCTGCCGGAGCAGCTTCGCCTTCACCGTCTTTTTCTGCGATCTGTTTGATTACGCGTGCAAAGTTCGTAATTGGTGACTGGAAGCTTCCAAGCAGTCTGGACAGCAATTCTTCTCTGGACGGAATACTTGAAATTTCTTTCATCGCTTCCGTATCATAGAAGTTGCCTTCTACAACACCTGCCTTGATTTCCAATGCAGGAGCGGTTTTTGCGAATTTTGCGAGAAGTCTGGCCGGAGCAGTCGCATCATCTTTGGATATCGCGATTGCGTTCGGGCCTTCCAGACAGTCTGTCAGGCTTTCGAACTCAGTACCTTTAAAAGCAAAATTCATCAATGTATTTTTGTATACTTTGTACGTAATGCCTGCTTCTCTTAACTCTTTACGAAGCTGTGTATCCTGTGCAACGGTAAGACCGCGGTAATCGACGATTACAACAGACTGCGCATCTTTGATATTTTCAGCAATTTCCTGCACGACCGGCTGCTTCAATTCTACTTTTGCCACGAATGAGCACCTCCTTCATTTATTTTTATTGCTCAGTTCCGAGTTATTCTCACATACAATAAGCCTCCCTGCAAAGACAGAGAGGCTTATCATCACGTTCACATCTGAAATAAACTCCTCGGCAGGCCAATACTGTTACGCCCTACGGCACCTGCTGTCTTCGGCAATATGCTACACATTATAATATCATTATGATCTATTGTCAACAATTATTTTGCAAGACTGGCAGTATTAATCTTAACGCCAGGTCCCATTGTAGAAGCGACCGTACAGCTTCTGATATACTGGCCCTTTAATGCGCTTGGTCTTGCTTTGATAACTGCATCCATAAGGCTCTGGAAGTTGTCCGCTAACTGTTCTTCTGTAAAGGATGCTTTTCCAATCGGCACATGGATAATATTTGCCTTGTCTAATCTATATTCAATCTTACCAGCTTTGATATCGTTAATGGCTTTTGTAACATCCATCGTTACGGTACCAGCTTTCGGGTTCGGCATTAAGCCTTTTGGTCCGAGCACACGTCCCAGACGTCCAACAACACCCATCATATCAGGCGTAGCTACAACAACATCAAAATCCAGCCAGCCGTCATTCTGAATCTTCGGAATCAGCTCTTCTCCGCCGACATGATCCGCACCTGCTGCCTGCGCTTCGTCTAACTTCACACCTTTGGCAAATACAAGTACTTTTACCGTTTTTCCAGTTCCATGAGGCAGTACCACCGCACCGCGGACCTGCTGCTCTGCATGACGTCCGTCACATCCGGTCTTGATGTGCACTTCGATTGTTTCATCAAATTTTGAAGTTGCTGTCTTTTTCGCAAGCGCAAGTGCTTCTGCAGATTCATAAAGTTTTGCCTTGTCTACCTGCTTTCCAAACTCCTGATACCTCTTACTTCTTTTCATTTCATTACCTCCTAGTGGTTTTAGCGGGAAGCCCTCCCCTCCCACGATAAAGTATAAAAATTGTCTTAAATTATCTGCCTAAGTCTTTTTCTGATTCTGATCCTGATTTAAACCATATTTAGATTTTATATCTTAATCTTTTTCTTTTCTGCGGCTCTGATCTGCCCGCAGCGGCCATTCTTACTGTTCTACCGTAACTCCCATACTTCTTGCTGTACCAGCAATCATACTCATTGCAGCTTCCAGCGATGCTGCATTCAGATCCGACATTTTCAGCTCAGCGATTTCCTGCAGTTTCGCTTTGGAAATCGTAGCGACTTTATCTTTATTCGGAACAGCTGATCCGCTCTTAATATTACATGCTTTTTTAATTAAGACTGCGGCAGGTGGTGTTTTCGTAATAAAGCTGAAACTCCGGTCTGCATATACAGTAATCACTACAGGAATGATCGTATCTCCCTGATCTGCTGTCCTTGCGTTAAACTGCTTTGTAAATTCAACGATATTTACACCGTGCTGGCCAAGTGCAGGACCAACAGGTGGTGCCGGAGTAGCTTTCCCGGCCGGAATCTGCAATTTAATATATCCTTCTACTTTCTTTGCCATTTTGGTTGCCTCCTAAAACACATTTAATAAGCTTGTCTACAGCTTTTTTCAATAGCTCTTTTTACAGCTTCTTTACTTCTGCGAAACTTATTTCTACCGGCGTTTCGCGGCCGAACAAGTCGACATTGATCGTCACAATCTGCTTACTGTGATTCATACTCTGAATCACTCCGACCGTATCCTTCCAGACACCGCCGATCACCGTGACAGTATCCCCTTCCTCAAAGTCAACGATCACTTCCTCAGATTTGATTCCCAATGGCCACATCTCGGCTTCCGTGAGCGGTACCGGCTTCGATCCCGGACCTACAAATCCAGTCACTCCCCTGGTATTTCTGACCACATACCATGTGTCATCATTCATCACCATGTTAATGAGGACATAGCCTGGAAACATCTTTTTCTGAACCTGCTTTTTCGCACCATTCTTCAATTCAACAACTTCCTGCATCGGAACTCTGACTTCAAGAATCTGATCTTCAAGATGTCTGTTTTCAATTGTTTTATCAATGTTCGCCTTGACCTTATTCTCATAACCGGAATAGGTATGAACGACATACCAGTTCGTTTCTGCCATCCTCGCTCCTCCTTATAAATTCACCAGGAAATCCACACCATACTGGATAATAAAATCCAGCAGAGCAATAATCACACCTAAAATGACTGATACTACGACAACGGCTGTTGTCTCTTTGGCAAGCTGTTCTTTTGTCGGCCACATTATTTTAGAAAACTCGGCCTTAAGACCGGTAAACCAGTCCGACTTCTGGGTTTCTATCTCTTTTTCTTTTCCCATACTACTTGTCACTTCCTTTACTCAATCCGAATTATTTGGTTTCCTTGTGTAAAGTATGCTTTCTGCAGAATCTGCAATACTTTTTGGTTTCCATTCGATCCGGATGAGTTTTCTTGTCCTTCGTCATGTTGTAATTACGCTGCTTGCATTCTGTACATGCCAATGTAATTCTTGTGCGCACAACTTCCACCTCCATTAAATTCTTTTAATTTTAGGCATAAAAAAAAGACCTACTTCCATCGCCCACTTAGAATAGCACGATTCTGCCCGCTCGTCAACAGATTTCTTGAAAAAATTATATTTGCTTCCATATTAAGCAATTTTGCCATCTCTCCGATAATAATAGAAAGTATATCTTTGTCTTTGTGACATAGCAGGAAAAGGATTTCACATATTTATCTTATCAAGGAGGAAAAAAATGAGCATAGCAGGGATTCGTTCTGTACAAGGCGGCATCAGTGTAAAAAAATCCTCACACGATAGTTATGAAACTAACATCAAAAAACAGATTCAAACCTTAGAGGAAAAACTGGAAGCCATTTCCAACGATGAAGAAAAGCCGGCGGAACAGAAAGCAAAGGAAAAGCAGGCGGCACAGGAGCAGCTGCAAAATTTAAATCAGGAATTAAAAGAATACCAGATTCGCAAGCAACAGGAAGAGGCCGAAAAAAGAAAAGAAGCCATCAAAGAATCTGCAGAGTCCGTAAACACACCGGTTCAGGAAGAAAGCACAACCGGATTAGACAGCAGCCAGACTGGCGTCATGATCACCCTTTCTTCTACCCAGCAGCAGCTGGCCGGAATGGTCAGAGTCCGCAAAAGTCTGGAAGGGAAACAGCGGACAGCAGATTCAGAAGAAGAAAAAGCTGATCTTCAGAAAAAGATTAACAATCTTTCCAAAGGAATCGGCCAGAAAATGACAAACGCCAAAAGGACCATATCCGAATACCAGAAAACTACGCTAAAAGAAGACGGCGTGAAAAAACCAAAGCCAGAATCCGGAAAAAAAGAAGAAGTATTCTGGACAGACACAAAACAATCCCGTACAGATAAAACGACTTCAGCAGACAAGCCTCTTTTATCTGGCAAAAACAAACCATTTGACAATATTTCATATAGCATAAAATAATTTACCGTTTTCAACAATTTTTATCATTCACTTTTACTTTTCAATAAAAGATACCGATCATTTATGCCGGATATTTCGTACAAAACATTTTAATCATAAACGGCATATTTAAAAAAATGTATATTTTATTTCTATATAAGGATGTCTGATAAAATGAAACATACCTTCTGCCATATTTTCTGAATACAATATACATCTGTTTATCATTATCTGCAACAGTCAGTTATTGTATTCAGAAAAATCACACTTTGATTCAGAAAGCAAAATCCAGCTGAAATACCGAAAAAAAAGTAATTTTTTTATATTTAAGTATAATGTTATCAGTATATTCTCCGATAATCATATAAATGGATTTATTATGCCCATGCAGCTCTGGCTGCAATTTCAAGGAAGAAAGGAGGGGCTTTTTTATGGCACTGGCTATTGGCTCTGCTTATGATTATTACTTAAAAACCTATGGTTCTCAACAGACATCACCATATGATTCCCATAGGAAGGAAGACTTGCGCAACACTGTCAACAGAATTAAAATTTTAAATAAAGAATCTCCTCTTTATAAGATCAGAATATCTGGCGACGTCCAGAAATTTGCGATTGACATCAAAGAAGGCGCAAGGAATATTAAAAATGTGGTTGCAGCTTTTTCAGAAAGCGAAGAAGGGATTGGCGCAGCTTTTGATAAAAAGATTGCAACTTCCAGCAATCCACAGGCAGCTACTGCACAATACATTGGAGACAGCTCTACTCTGACCACCAATGAGGGTTTTGAACTGGAAATTATGCAGCTGGCTTCTCCACAGACAAATGTTGGCAGCTTTTTAAAACGCGATGATTATGATTTCCTGCCCGGCAGCTATTCATTTGATTTAACCATGAATGCAAATTCTTATGAATTTCAGTACAACATTAATGCTGGCGACACAAACGGCGACGTTCTCCACAAACTGTCCCGTCTGGTCAATAATGCCCATATTGGTCTGAAGGCAGATATTTTAAATGGCTCTCAGGATATGGTTTCCCTGCGTCTGGAATCCAAACAGACCGGTCTTTCTCCAAAGGAAACATCCCTGTTTAAAATTACGCCGGATGACACCCACGAATCACGGCAGGCAATGCAGCTTCTTGGTATTGATTCCGTGGCAGCGATGGCTGAAAATTCTTCTTTCCTGCTTAATGGAACGAAGCATAGTTCTTATTCCAATACCTTTACAATCAATAATACTTTTTCAGTCACACTGCATGATACAACACCTAAAAATGAACCTGTACAAATCGGTTTCAAACCGGGTTCAGAAGCAGTCACAGATGATGTCCAGACACTGGTAGATTCTTTTAACTCGATTATGAAAGTCGCTGAAAATCACTCCGGTATGCCTGCGTCAAATGAAAAACTGCTGAAAGATATGGGAAATGTCGCGAAGGCATTTTCATCTTCCTTAAATCCGCTTGGTCTGTCTGTGTCAGATCAGGGTATGATCACGGTTGACCGCGCAAAACTGACAGAATCTGTCATAGCAGAAGATGCTGATAAAAACCTGAATGTATTAAATCGTTTTAAAGATGCTATTGGCAGAAAAGCAGACGAGGCATCTCTGGATCCGATGAACTACGTAAAAAAGGTACTTGTAACGTATAAAAATCCAAATTCAACAAAAAATTTTGTATGTCCTTATATCACATCCGTTTACTCCGGCATGATGGTAGACCGGATTTGTTAAATTTTCCGAATAGAAAACCATAATTTCTGACCAGGTGAGTGCCTGGCCGGATCTTATGGTTTTTTTCATAAGACCTAAAACTTGTATGCAAATAACCTGTGACAGTTATGCCGTTTTTTCAAGTTACTTTCATAGGTCAGAAATGCCCATAAACTGCGCATTTCGTAAGAACATGCTTAAAAAATGTCTTTACAATTATACTAAGATGTATTAAAATATCTCTACAGGACGTTAATCGTACAAAGATAAAAAATCTTACAAAATATAAACCAGATACAAAATGTAAACCAGATGCAAAATGTAAACCAGATACAGAATGTGTACTAAAATTAAGTTTTCAATTAATATTATAAATATTGTTATACAATGTTAATAATAAGAAAGGAAATGACATGAATCAGTTAAAAGCTCTGCGCAAACAGCGCAACATCTCACAGGCCGATATAGCAAATGAACTTGGCATCAAACCAGCAGCCGTTTCCAAATATGAAACCGGACGTGTACCGCTATCTGAAGATTCCATTGGCAAATTATGCGCCATGCTGCATGTATCTTCTGACGAACTTTTAGGACTTTCGTCATCTTCCCCATCTCCGGCTGCCGAAAACGCATCCATCGTTTCAAAAGCCGCCGGACAGATTTATCCCGCATCTGTTACATTAGAGGATTATCTGCTGACGCTTTTAAATACGATCGCCAGGCAGAAAAAACAGATGGACCAGACAATCCGCAACCTGCATTCCTGTGGAATCCCGACAGCTACCATTGCACGAGTAACTGCCATCAGTGAATCAGATATCCGGAAGCTGCTGGACTGAGCTGGTATTATCTGCATTTTTCTGCCGCTTTACAGGATCTGATTTTGCAATTCTGTTAACATCTGTCTGATCCGTTTTATATAACTGTGATTTGATTTTACTTTTTCATATCCGTTTCTTGCGATTTCTTTTCTCAGCTCTTCGTGTTCCAGATAAAAGGACACTTTTTCTTCCAATTCCTGCTTACTTTCAAATATCACCAGATCGCTGTCTGGTTCAAAGTACATCTCCAGCTCCGGCTGATAATTGGTCAGCAGAAATCCTCCCGCTCCAAGCACATCCCACACACGAAGCGGTATCCCGCTTTTGATATTCGGAATCGTAAAGTTTAAATTTACCCTGCTCCCGTAAAACACCTTCGGCATCTGTGTCCAATAATCTACCGAACCACGATAATCTATCTTCACAAGATCATGTGTATTGCTGTTTGTATAGATGGATACCGGATGCTTTTTCACAAGCTCCAGCAGATAACTGCATCTTTGCTCTTTCGCCACCTTAAATCCAAGTACCGTTGTCGCAAAGATCAGTTTCAGATCCGAAAAAGACCGTTCTGACTTTTCAAGACGATAATGCTGCTGTAGTTTCATACAGATATCATCCGTCAGCAGCCGCTCCAGCAGATTCCCTCCACAAATATTCATCTGTGCCTCCATCGCACAGTCCAGATACCCCTGCAGATAAGGCGGAAAAGTCGGCACAAGCCGGTCATACGAATTTCGCTCATACAGGCTACCCACGAAAGATATTTCATTCTGATATAATTTTAAGTCATCTGCATTCCGGATCATATGACCAATACGGTCTGTATCAACCGCAAGGGGCAAATGCCAGATATGTTCCACTCCCAATGCCCGGAAAAACAAAAAACTGCTTTTATCAAACAGGAAAATATAATTGCAATTGTTAAACACAGATTCATGATACATACTGATCAGCGGACTGTCGCAGGACCACGATACGTACGGCACGCCAGCCTGTTCACAGGCGTCAGAAACCACCCCGAAATAATTTATGGTAAATACAAAATCATACGTCTTTTCCTGCATTATTTTTACCAGCCTGCATTGAAATGCCTCATCTTCATCATAAGAAGGAAGATGCTGTTCCACCAGATCGGTCTCAAATCCAAACATCCGGAACGTCTGACAGACATCCAGATAATTATATGCTCTCCACTTATAAATTAATATTCTGCGATTCTTAAACTCCATCATTCTCTCCATACCCGTTTTCCATCAGCAGGCCATTCACTTCCCGCAGCCGGTTTATCCACCGGTGATGCCGTGATGCCTCCTGATATCCACAATCAGCCATTCTTTGTGCACTTTTTCCATCAGACAGTAATTCTTTGACTCTCTCTGCCATCCCATTCAGATCACCAAGCGAAAATACGCTGATTTGCTTTCCATCTGTAAACTGCTCCAGCAGATATTCCGAACTATCACTCACGACTGCTGCACCTGCCAGCATCCCATTAAAAATCCGGTCGTGCGCTCCCCGTTTAAACCATGTCATCGTATTCAGAACGATCCTGCTCTGACACATCAGCTCCAGAATCTGTCCGGGTGGAATCACACCCCCATACACAACATGTTCACTTTCCCACTCACACCGGTCCCAGCCTTCCCCAAACACAGTAACCGTCACTCCATTTCCGGCAAGCGTACGGATCACCTGTTCCCGATAAAATGAAACTGCCAGCGAATCCAGAAACCGCAGCTCCGATATTACAGCTCCCAGCTTCTCATCCTGAAATTCCACATGCATTTCTTTTAAACACGACTCAACAACAGATTCTGTCGTCAATGCCGGATTCTGTATCAGCATTTCCAATGCATGTTTTACCAAAGCAAAAGCATCAAATTCACGGACACTCCCAAGATCAGGAATCAGTCCCTCCGCGGCATAGCGCGACAGTCCTCCCGCATACAGTACATCAATCTGCCTTTCTGAAAGCGGTATTTGCTGCCCGCTATCATTTTGTCCGGTTCTGTCATCCTGAAAAAGCGGTACACTCCGTTCCATTCCGGCATGCGGAAAAAATTCCACCCTGCGGATACGCGGAAAAAACCGTTTTGTATATTCTACATGATTTCTGTCCATACATAACAGTATCATCTGCTCAGGAGCCTGATCCAGCGCTGGTTTATAATGAAACGGATGGTCCATCAGGATATTATAAAAAGGTATCCGGAACTGATCCCAGATATTCTGTCCATCCTCAAATTCCAGATGCAGGCCTATATTGTTAAAGGAAATTGCCGCACATACCGGATTTAATAAAAATGCTTTTAATTTTATCATTTCCTCTTCTATCTGCAAGGCATTCAGAACCAGACACTCAATGTCCTGTTCTGCAAATATTTTTACAAATTCATCTGTATAAAGATCCAGGGTACGAATCAGTCCCCGAAAAAAAATAAATCTTTTTTTCATTTACCTGTCCTTTCGTTTCTATCATATATGAAAAAGTAACACTGTTTGTAACAGTTCAGGCAGGTCTTTGCACTCCGCTGTCAATGGATTTTTTCAGTAACAGTGCAGGTATCTGAACTATTACCACTATTTCCCTGCTTTATAAATTCTTTCCCTGATCTGTTTGACAAATCCTTCCCCAGATACTATAGTATAATTATAGAAAAACGAAATTTTTCTAATCACAGGGAAAGGAGGAATTACATTATGAGCAGTATTTCCGGAATCAGCAGCGTATCATCC
>CANTHI010000016.1 GCA_947653505.1 uncultured Eubacterium sp. | reverse complement strand
TAGTCTGAAGCTCCAGTTTGATGAAAAGCAGATGGAGACCGGGAATACGATTACTTTCCTGTACAGAAGGGACGACAATATATTTGCTCCCTCCACCTGGGATATGATAATAACCAGCATTTCCATCATCTTTTGCATAGATATCGCAGCCTGTATAAGCAAGATCTGATATGGAAAGATCCAGAAAAACAGACCAGACATCTTTATGAATATCCGCAAATTCCAGATAATGCTGTCCTGACTCTGTGCCCTTAATACAAAATGTATGTTCATCCAGCCGTTCCAGCCCTTCCATAGCTGACAGGTCCGAAAGCAGACTGGACTCCGGCTGCGGGCATACCAGCCCGAATGTCCAGAAATTTGCATTACATACAAACAGCTCTATCAAAACCGGAAATAAAAACAACAGATATTTCTTTTTTGATCCTAATCTCATCCGACTCCCCTCTCATACGTATGATAGCCGGCAGGTATCAGTGACCGGCACGACTCCGGCATTTTCCCGCTACAGCAACAGCCGCTCCCGCCGCAACCGCCACAACCGCCGCGGTAATCAATGCCGTCGCACCATAATATACCGTCAGTGATCCATCCGCAAGCACGATAAACTGCACCCGTCCCAATGGTTTGCAGACAGCCGTAACGACAGCCGCGTCCAGCAGGGCATATGCGATCACTCTGGCTGCCTCCAGAAAAATGCTTCCCTCCACCTGCTGCCCAGGACCGGAGCACAGCCTGCCAGTCAGCCATGTCGCAACGCCCGGACCGAATAAATATAAAAACTGATACATTTCTTTCCTCCTTATCTGCGCTTATGGCAGCAAAAAGTCCGTATAGATACCGCAGACTCCCCTCTTCCTGAATGCTTCCTCATCCTCCGGTGCAGGACAGCCATCCATATACACCCTGATATCCCTGTCATACAGCTCATGAAAAAACAGCTCCTGCGCCCTTTCCTCATTTGTCGTAACTACTCCGATTCCCCGCTGGTAAGCAAACTCAGCAGCTTCTTTTTCCGAAAAGTCCTCCTGTGCAGTAACCGAATAGATCATGGAACTCCATCCATAAATCCCCATCACCGTATCATACATTTCTTCCTGATAGATCTGGGGAATAATCCTTTTTAAAATCTCCGGATCCACTTTGTTTCCCACTTCCACAATATGCCCAAACTGCTGCTTTACCAGAGCCTTTTCCGTCTCCTTCGTATCCGTCACCACATACATATCCGGATATTTTTTCATCAGCTTTGCCAGACCGGCAAACGTCATCCGCTTTCCTTCCTCAGCAAGAGGCAGATCATGCACGACCGCCAGTCCTCCGTCTGCTGTCAGGCGCAGGTCTGCTTCAAATACCCGCTGGCCCAGATTGTAATTGTACAAAAATGCTTCCCGTGAGTTTGTGTATGTATTATTTTCCATTCCGCCTGACGCATGTGCCACATAAGGGTAGCGCGTCCAGTCATACTGAAACGGCTGTGCATAGCTGTCGATATAGATCACCTGCCTGACGCTTCCGTCCGCCAGTAAGGCATTGCTGTGGACATGGATTCCCGAAAGGCTCCCCAGTCTTGACAGGCTGACATACAGCTCTCCATCTTTTTTGAAATAATCCTTCTCCGGTCCCAGCAGATCCAGCGTAAACGTATCCGCACCGAGGCTGCAGCGTATCTGGAACAGGCCGGTTTGTTTTTCTTCGTATGGCATACCGAGCCTGTCTGCCAGGCTGCGTACCTGTATAAAATATTCCTGACTGTCATTGCTGTATAACGGCGTATCGCTGTCATAGTAAGCATTGTTGATCCGGACTGGTTTCGTGCTGATTTTCATCGTTCCATCCGGCGCCTGTACGCCTGTCCCATATACCAGAATGCACAACGCCGCTGCCGCTACGGCTCCCGCGGCCACCAGCTGATACCTGTTTTTCAAAAGCTTTCCGGCGGCTGCCGCGTGCAGCGCTCCGAGGGCTGCTGCCAGAGCCACAGACAGGGCCAGCGCTCTGGTCCCATACTGTACCGTCAGCATTCCATTCGACAGCGCCGTAACCGATACTCCCTGTGACGGCTCCAGAACAGCGGTCGTCAGCGCCATAACGATCATTGCGTACGCCAGAATCTCACAAAACTGCCAGAGAAAATGTCTTTCGTCTTTCCCGCTTCCTCTGGAAAAATACCTGTGTACCAGCCAGCTGATCACACCGGGTCCAAATAAATACAAAAAACTAAACATCCGGACCTCCTTTCCCGGCATGCGCATACGCCCACCTGCAAAGCTCCGCGATTCCTATGATGACAGCGCTTCGGAACATATATCCTGTCAGAAACTGTACGGATACAGAGGTAAAGTCATAGCTTCCCCATCCATTCAGATACAGCAGGAGCATATTTGCAAATGTAATCACATAAAACCATCCGGCGGCCCTGCTCACCCAGACCTGCCAGCGCATCCTGCGCCCTTTCATCTCATATCCTGTTACCAGCAGCGCCGGGCATACCGCTGTCAGCAAAAATAAAATATCCACAACCTATATCTCTCCTTTTTCTATGGCAGAAAATAATCCTGTACACGCCCGTTATCAAACATCGCATAATACTGTACCATCGCATAAGCTTCCAGCCATCCCTGACGGTCTTTTTCATCCAGTTTATGCCATACGCCGTCTTTCGTCTGATAGCCGGACGCGTTGATGACCGGGATTTCTTTGCGCATCTGCTGCAGAAAGCCTGTAAACGCAGACTGCGGCAGCCCGGCATTTTCCAGAAGCAGCGCTCCTAAATAATTGGCGCTCGTATCCATCTCACACTGTTCATATGGCGTATCAAAATTTGCCCAGATCATATATGGGACCGCATATTTTTTCTCCGCTTCTTCGAGAGAAAGATCTGCCGCCGGTTTTCCCATCACCTCTTCGATCCATTCTTTATCAACGCTGGGATGATGGTCGCCAAAAATACATACAATCACAGGATCCGGAACCTCCCGGAAATAATCCAGCAGTTCTTTCACCGCCTGGTCGCTTTTCCGCATCAGTGTCAGATAGGCTTCTACATCGGTATACTGCTCCGGTTTCTTTTTCAGCCGTATGATCTTTTCGTCTGACAGATCCTGCGGATTATATCCTCCGTGGTTCTGCATCGTGACGTTAAATAGAAACTGCTTATTTCTATTTTTCTCATAGACTTCCTTCACCTTGTCAAACGAGGACTCATCACTGATATGGCTGCGCACATAACGCGGATCTTCAAAATCTTCCATACCTAAAAACTCGTCAAAGCCAAATTTCGCATACGTCCGCATCCGGTTCCAGTTGCCTTTATACTGCGGATGAATGGCTGTCGCCGTATACCCGGTATCTGTCAGCATTCCGGCAAGATTTCCGACATTTTTCAGGTCGTAAATCTGATACGGCACGACTCCCGGCACACAGTTTGCCAGACTGCAGCCCGTTAAAAATTCAAATTCCGTATTTGCTGTAAAGCCGCCATAAATCGACACATAAAGGCTGCCCCTGCACGCAAAATCATCCGCAGCATACCATTCTTTTAAATACTCCTGTGTACACGCAAAATCTCCCAGCGAACGCAGGTCGCTAAAGCTTTCGTCCATCACAACGATCACAGACGGCATCACAGGATCCTGCGCGTTTTTCTGTTCAGACTCTGCATGACGCAGCTTTTCTTCTGCCAGACGGGCGCTGTAACCATCTGGTTTTTCCACTTTCATTTTTTTGGCAAGTCCGGCAAAGGAAAGCACACTCCCTTTTTTATTGTACAGATTATTTACCTGCCACTGGTCGACGGTCTGCATCTGATACTGTTCTTCGATATCCAGATGTCCGAGACACCAGATACACAGCACGACGATCAGACTGCCAGCAGCCGGCCTTCCTTTCCATCCGGGCGTCTTTTCTGTATCCGGCAGACAGCACAGCAGCGTAATAGCCGCATACCAGTACAATACTCCCGTCATCACAGGAGCCGTAATCTCAAACGCATACCCGCCCGCAACCTGAAAAGCAGTATGTAAGGAAAGCAGATCACTCGGCATGACCGGACTGCCCCGGAACTGTGACACATAATAATTCGCCAGTCCAAAAACCAGCCCTGTCGTCAGAAATACCCCTGCCATCCATTTTTTGTATGGTACGATCACATACAGACAGACATACCAGAGCAGCAAAAATACAAGATTTCCGGATAAAAACAGCCAGTCCATCTCATCCAGTATTTCATTGCAGGACTGTTCGACAATCACAAAGCACCATACCGGTACGCTAACCATCAGAATCCGGAACAGCGCTTCATATCGCATATATTGATCCAAACCCTGCAGGCCGGCTTTTATTTTTTCAGAAAAAACAAGCAGCAGGGAAATGATCCAGAACCAGAGATGTACAATCTCACCGCTCATACCGTCATCAGCAGACGGCTCATAGACAGATACCGCAACACTGTAAATCACAGGAATCAGAACCGCTTTCAATAAAAATCCCGCTGCCGGCGCAATCCCGCGTACCGCCCGGCGCAAAGACCGGATCACAAAAATACCGCCCATTAGCAGATACCCGCACAAAAGCTGCGCGACCGAAGCTGTCTTCTGATAAAAAATAAGCAGAAGCAGCAGGATGCCCGCCCAGAGAAGGATATCCTGTTTTTCCCTCTGTCCTTCCTCTTTTGAAAGCATCCTGCGGTCACACATGTTCTGCATCAGATATCCGGCACAGCATATGAGCAATAATTCAAAATACATAATTTCTCCTTTGTTTTCAGCGCCGCAGCATCCCGCGCACCTTCGCCGCAATCATCTCCGGCGACGGGACTTCATTGTAATAATGCGGATTTGTCGTCTTAAACGTATCCCTGATTCCCAGCGCTTCAATATGGCTGTGCGGATACCGCATCATCATCTCATAGGCAAATGACTGCGCCGCGCCGCAGATCACATGTCCAGGATCTACCACGAGTCCCAGCGGGACTTTTTCCAGAATCTTTCCACAGCTGGTGGCGTCAAACGGCTTGAGCCACAAAATATCCCGGATATTGATCCGGATGCCTTCCTGCTGCAGGATCTGCGCTGCCCTGCGGATGTGCATACGGCAGACCGAGACTCCGAATACCGTCAGCTGCGCGCCGTCCTGTGTCACTTCTTCGAGTTCCTGCGTATTGGAAAAGGTATCCCGGTACTCGCTGCAGTACACTGGTACATCGTGCTGCATAAAGTGATCCCAGACCTGTCTGTATTCTCCCGGCGTCACCGGAGCGCACACGTCGATGCCTGGAAAATGCATAAACTGGCTGTGCAGCACATTGGAATGCGTCGCATCGAAGCAGTCATTGGCAAGCGCACGGATAAACACAGGCGCCGGAATGCCGTGGATATACTTATTCGGCGCCGCAAACGATAGAAACGGGCCTGCGTTCATCAGCATAAAATCCTGAAAACGCACGACAAACACCGGCCGTCTGCCGGCCAGCGCGCACCCGACCGCAAAGTCAGCGCCTGCCGTCTCCGTCATCGGCAGGTCAATGACATTTCTGCTCTCCGGTATCGTCCCCGCGACACCCCCGGGATCGGAAACACATTCCCCTAAGAGAATGCCATGATGCTCTTCCAGATGCTCCCGTAAAATCTCACGAATCGTTTCTTTTAAAGATAATCGCGCCATACGTCCTCCATTTTTTCCAGTGATGTCCGTTGTATCTGTCTGATCTGCATCTTTAGCCCCATCTGCACGAGCTGTTCCTCCAGCATCCGGTAGCGGTCCCATGCAGGCGGTTCGTCCACGCCTGTGCCGGCATGCCAGTAGTTGCGGCACACCCGCACATTGATCAGCGCCGGCAGCCTGTCCGCATAGCTTTTGATCAGCAGCATCAGGGTAAACGGATCGTCCGACACGTCCATGCCAGTCATGCCAAACCCGCGTGCCAGCTCATCCAGCTCCCAGCTGCGGCGTTTTTCTTTTCCTGAGAGGACAGACAGCTCGTTATCGGTACAAAGAAACAGGACCGGCAGCTGATGCGTGACCGCAAATCCATACGCGCTAAGCGCATAGTCTTCTTCCGCCGCGCCGTCTCCAAAATAGCAGATGGTCTTTTCCCCGTTTCCAAGAGCCGCGCCAACGCCGACCGGAATATTTTCCCCGATCAGCCCGGTATGCGCATACATCCGGCGGCCATTTTCAAATAGCTGGAATGCCCCGCCCTGCCTGCCTCCGCTCGTACCGGTGTCAAGACACAGGATCTCATCCCGCAGCCTGCACGCGTCGCCGCCCAGCGCCAGGTACAGGTCCATTGTCCGGTGCTGCGTAAAGATCTGATAATCCCATGCAGCGGTACCGACTGCCGCCGCTACCGCTTCCTGCCCCGACGACATATGAATCTTGATCTTAAATTTTCCGCTGGCACATGCCCGCACAATACACTCCTCAAAAGTACGCGCAAGCGTCATTCTTTCAAATACCGCGAGCACCACATCTGTTTCAAACTGACTGATGGCATCCGCAATGATATGCAAATCTTTGCGGTGCCGCTCCATATATTCCATACTGCCGCCGCCTTTCTCCTTATTCTGTGCCGGTCTTAAGAACTGTAAAAAGTTATTTCTTTACCGTTCCTTAGCCCGCGCAGACTCAATTCTTAACGCCATCATGCGCAGTCTGTCCCTGTCCTCATTTGCCATCCGGTCATAAAATTCACACTTATTCTGCAGATACAGCTGCTCAAATTCCATCGCGCGGATAATTCCCTTCTTTAAATGATCCGCATCGTCATGGATGTGAAATACGATCTTACGTGTCTCAAATTTGTCCACCAGCGGACTCATGGCAATGACAAACGGAACCGCATCTACCGAAATCCCTCCGCCAAAGCCAACGCGCAGTCCTTTTTCCTTTGCCCGCTTCGCCAGATCGCTGGTCACGTCAAACATCCGCGGACTGTTGATCTCCTCTCTGGATAAATGCATGGAAGCGGACAGATCTACCCTGCCGATGGAGATCGTATTCAGAAATCCTTCTCCCTGACGCAGGATCTCATCCAGATTCTGATGACAGACAGCCGTTTCTGTATTGATGATCCACTCAATGTCCTCCAGCCTGTCGCCATAGACTTTCCTGCCTGCATCTGCAAATTTTTTCATCGCAAACGGCGTCTCGATCATCGGCGCCATAATACCGCTGGCTCCCAGAATCCGGCACTGGTCCAGATCCCGCACCGCTTCACACCCGCCGATCTTAATAAAAAGCTTCATATCTGCCCGGAAAACCACTTCGTTGAGCATGACAAGCTCATCCGTTCTTGACCCTTCCGCCTCAAACTCTGCTTTTACGGCAAGTACGCCGTATTCATCCCTGAGTTCCTTTAAAATCGCAAGCATTTTTTCAGATGTCCGGTTCATATTCTTCTCCTTCCATTCGTGCCAGATAATCCGCGTATACCATATCCAGTCCCTGCCTGAGACGGGTCTTTGCCTTCCAGCCCATCTGATCCAGTCTGCCCGTATCCACGATCCGGCGCATCATTCCGTCTGGCTTATCAGGATTGCAGACCGTTTCCCCTTCATATCCGACGGCTGCCCCGGCCATACGGGACAGCTCCAGCATACTGACCTCCTCACCGCTCCCGATATTGACCGGCAGATCATCCGAATAATGCTCCATCAGAAACAGACAGGCGTCCGCCAGATCATCCGTATACAAAAACTCCCGCAAGGGCGTGCCGGAGCCCCAGAGTTCTACCGTGCGTGCCCCTGTCATCTTTGCCTGATGGTATTTTCTGATCAGCGCCGGAATCACATGGGATCTTTGCGGGTCAAAGCAGTCATTTTTTCCATAGGCATTGGCAGGCACCGCACTGATAAAATCATCCCCATATTGTCTGCGCATATAGCCGCAGAGCCTGCTGCCGCAGATCTTTGCCAGCGCATACCCTTCATTGGTACGCTCCGTAAGACCGGTAAGCAGCGCTTCTTCCCGCATCGGCTGCGGACAGTCTTTGGGATACATGCAGGCGCTGCCCAGATACAGCAGCTTTTTTACCCCATACGTATGCGCCGCCTGTATGATATTCAGCGCAATCGCCATATTGACGGCAAAAAAATCAGCCGGAGCTGCCTGATTGGCCTGTATCCCTCCGACCAGCCCCGCTGCAACAATCACATAATCCGGCTTTTCCCGCGCAAAAAGCGCCTCCACCGCCGGCTGATCCGTCAGATCCGGCGCGCGGTGTGCCGACAGCAGCAGATTTTGAAAGCCTTCTTTTTTCAGCTTTTGCACAATCGCAGACCCGACAAGCCCTGTGTGGCCTGCCAGATAGATTTTGTCATGTTTATTCATACTTCCACACCGTCCAGTACTTTTTTCAGATAATCAATCTGGCTGCGCATATCGACAGAATGATTGCCGGCAAAAAAACCATTTTCATGGATATAATCCGCATTGGCAAGCGTTCCGGATACGGTAGCGTCCACTCTGGAAAATACCGGCTGTCTGGCAAAATTACCTGCTACCACCGGCCGCACTTCAATGCCATGTGCACGCAGAGCCCTGACAAACAGCTCCCTCGTCCCGGCATATTCTTCCCGCAGTATGAGCGCAAATCCAAACCAGGAGGACTGCCCTGTCTCCTGCTGTATAAAAAACCGGGGATCCGGCTCCATAATATGCCTGAAATAATCCGCGTTGACGCGCCGCCGCGCCACAAACTGATCCAGCTTTGCCAGCTGCTCCAGTCCGACTGCCCCTTCCATCTCTAAAGGACGCAGGTTAAATCCCGGCACTACAAAGCAAAAGCTCTCATAAAAAGGATTTTCATCCTTCCTGTGCAGACTGCTGTCCGCGGGCAGGTTTCTCGTCCATCCATGCGCCCGGATCGACAGCATATAATGATACAGCTCCTCATCATCCGTGACGGTCATGCCTCCCTCCATCGTACAGACATGATGGGAATAAAACGAAGAAAAACTGCCAAAGACGCCAAACGTACCTGTCATTTTCCCATGATACGACGCGCCCATTGATTCACAGTTATCTTCCATCAAAATCAGTCCATGTTCCCTGCAAAACTGCTGCAGCGCGTCAAAATCATTCGGATTTCCGAGCAGATTGACCGCAAATACAGCCCTGGTCTTTTTTGTCAGGGCAGCCGCTGCCTGCGTCAGATCCAGATTCAGCGTTTTCCTGTCAATGTCCACAAGCCGTATTTTTAATCCCATCTGCTCCAGCGGAAAATACGTCGTACTCCATGATACTGCCGGAACGAGTACCTCATCTCCCTTCGACAGTCTGCCGGAATATACCATAGCGGCAATCCCCAGCAGATTTGCCGCGGAGCCGGAGCTGGACATGACGGCATAAGCCGGACCAAAATGAGCGGCAAACTGCTTTTCATACCGCTGCACATATTCACCCATTGTAAAATGTCTGGAAGCCAGCACGTTCTGTACCGCCTGCGTCTCTTCGGCTCCCCATGTATCATTGGATAACGGATAAACGGTATTCATCTTCATTCCCTCCTGATCTTTGCTTCCTGCATGGCCGCCTCCCGGTCATGGACCGCCATCCGGCGCACCAGCTCCTCATAGCCTGTCTTACATGGATTCCAGTGCAGCACTTTTTTTGCCTTGGACGGATCTCCCAGCAGATTCACCACATCCGTAGGCCGGTAAAACTCCGGGCTGACCTCTACCACGACAGCGCCCGTACGGCGGTCGATCCCCTTTTCTTCTACGCCGGTTCCTTCCCATACAATCTCCATACCATTTTCCCGAAACGCCCGTTCTGCAAAATCCCGCACCGAATGCTGCTGTCCGGTCGCAATGACAAAATCATCCGCCTGTTCATGCTGCAGAATCAGCCACATACATGCGACATAATCCTTCGCATAGCCCCAGTCACGCATGGAATCCAGATTGCCCAGGTAAAGCTTTTCCTGCAGGCCGCACGCAATCCGCCCTGCCGCCAGCGTAATCTTACGCGTTACAAAATTTTCACCGCGCCGCTCCGACTCATGGTTAAATAAAATCCCATTGCTCGCAAACATCCCATACGCATCCCTGTACTCTCTGATGATCCAGTACGCGTACTGCTTTGCTACCGCATAAGGGGAATACGGATGAAACGGCGTAAGTTCATTCTGCGGCACCTCTTTTACCCTTCCATAAAGCTCCGAGGTAGACGCCTGATAAATCCGGCATCTGTGCTCCAGCCCTAACAGCCGCACCGCTTCCAGAATCCGCAGGGTTCCAAGCGCATCCGTATCCGCCGTATATTCCGGTACGTCAAAAGATACCCCGACATGGCTCTGCGCCGCCAGATGATAGATCTCATCCGGCATGACCAGCTTCACAATCCGCACGATGCTCATGGAGTCCGTCAGATCTCCATAATGCAGATAAAAATGTTCCGATCCTTCCAGATGCCTGATATTTTTCCTCTCTTCCACGGCGGATCTGCGTACAATCCCATGAACCTCGTATCCTTTTTCCAGCAGGAACTCGGACAGATAACTGCCGTCCTGTCCGGTCACACCGGTAATCAGTGCTTTTTTCATAGTTTCCTGACCTTTCTTATCCTTATATTGTTATCCTAAATTTTATTGGCCTTAGTTTGCCGGCCTTACTTTATCGTCCTTACTTTGTTGGCCTTAATTTTTATCCTTTCTTTGTTGGCCTTAATTTTTATCCTTACTTTATTGGCCTTGGTTTTTATCCTTTCTTTGTTGGCCTTGGTTTTTATCCTTTCTTTGTTGGCCTTGGTTTTTATCCTTTCTTTGTTGGCCTTAATTTTTATCCTTTCTTTGTTGGCCTTAGTTTTTTTCCTTATTTTATTATCCTTTTCCAGTTTTTTCTTTCCTGGCTTACCTGTTTTCCCGCGTTACTTTTTTTCCTGCTTATTTTTCTTTCTATTCCGCAATCTGAAACGTCCCCAGCCCCTGACACACTGCACCGTCGTCCGCAGAATCGCGCGCATACCGGCATTTCCGGCTTCACAGGCGCCTGCCAGCCCCGCTGCCGACATGGACGCGAACCCGACCGGATTTTTCTCAAACGGTTTTCTCCCCTTACGGACAATCCGGCTTAAAAAATCAGCCAGCGCATCCTCCCAGTCCAGCGGATATGCGTCCGTCAGGGGCTGCTGGCGCAGCATCCGCAGATACTGCTCCTGATCCTGGTCCAGCTCCTGCACCCGCCTTACTACCGCGTCCAGATCCGGATAATCCATACAGTTGATAAACGCCTGCGGGCGGAACAGACGAGTCACATCCGGCGCTCCCCAGTAAATCGGTATGGAATACGCCAGAAACGGATGCAGCAGCTTTTCCGTCACCCATCCGTTCATCGCTGTATTTTCAAACGCGATGGTAAATTTATAACCGCTTAAAAATTCCAGCTTTTCCTCATCCCAGTGCCTCCGGCGTGACTGCACATCCGCAACAGTTCCTTTTACATAGCGCGCTGCCAGCGCATCCGGCATATTGTGAAGGACCCTTCCCGGACAGTCCACCGTGCGGTACGCAGACAGTTTTTTGCAAAACTCCATCCGCAGCGCGGCGCCTGACCCATGGACGGCATTGGAATAAATAAAATTGCAGAATCTGCGTTCATACATGCTGTCCGGCAGAGCCGCCCTCTTTTGCAGCATCTGCCCAAAGCGTTTCTCCCAGTGCTGTTCTCCGTAACCGGCATACGGCGGACGCCTGAAATACCTGTCATCCAGATACATCCGCATCGGACCGACCGCATAATCACAATCATTAAAATTCGGAATGACCGGCTCATCGGTCAGAAATATCTTTACTGCTTTTGGATAACGCGTAAATTCCGTTCCAAACACACTATAAAATACAAAATCCGGATCTTTGGCCCATTCCACATCAAAGCTGCGCCGCAAAGCCCTGATATAACAGTTGTCCTCTTTGTTAAAATCCGGCGACATATCGGTAAATTTTACTAACACCTTCAAATCTGCTTCCCTCCGGACCGGTTCCTCATCCGGACCGCCCTGGTGTATGCACACTGGATCTTTTCCGCGGCACCGGCGCAGTCAAAACCCGCCTGCCGCAGCTGTTCGCAGGCAGCGGCACTGACAGCTGTTCCCTGACGGTACTGTTCCACAGCATACCCCTTGAAAAATCCTCCTTCTTCTGCGGCTGCAAGTACTGCGTCTGCCCAGCATCCGGCCCCTCTTTTCAGAGAAATCCTTCTGGCCAGCGCTGTCACAAACGCTTCCTGCGGCACATGCTCCGAGCACAGTGTCACCAGTCCGGATGCCTGCGCTTCCAGAGCCGCAATGCCAAGCCCTTCAAACAGACTGGGAAACGCAAAGACGTCCATAGCCTGGTACATCCTTTCCACATGATCTGTCGTTCCCCAAAAAAGAACCGCATCCGATAATCCCGCACGCGCGGCGAGACGCTCCAGCAGGCCGCGGTCTTCCCCTTCCCCGATAAAAAGCAGGGTACTTTGCGGGATTCTTTTCTGAACTGCTGCCAGTACCTCCAGTAAAAATTTCTGGTTTTTCTGATAACATAACCGCCCGACATTGCCAATCACCAGCCTGCCCTCCAGATGCATCTGCGCACGCATCTGCCTGCGGATAGCCTCATCCCTGATAAAACGGGCCGTGTCAATCCCGTTCGGAATAAACGTAAAACCTGTCTTTTTCAGTATCCGTCCGGGAAACAGAAACCGCGCGGCCTGTCCGGAACATGCCCAGCGGTGTGTCGCCGTATCCGCGAGCAGCAGGCAGGCGGTCCGGTGCACCACCAGCTTGAAGAGCCTGCTCCGGCTCCTGCGTAACGCCGTGTTATGACTGTGAACAATGCGTACAGCCACACCCTCTTTTTTTGCAAGCAAAGCGTATAGCAGCGACAATCCATGAAAAATATTCAGGTGCACCACATCATACTCTTTTTCCCGCAGCAGCTTTTGAAACAGCTGCCAGTTCCGAATCAGGCTTCTGGTGCTGCCAGCAAGCTCATAAAAAACGACTCCTGCCTGTTCAAGCGGTTTCGTAAAGATACTGCTACCCAGTCTGGCGGCCACGATATCGATCTGCATCTGTGTCAGATCCATATGCGCATACACATTCGCCAGAAACGACTCGATCCCTCCGGACTCCCACTGCTCGCAAAAGCAGCAGATTTTCTGATTCTGTTTTCCGCCGCCCGCGGCATCAGCTTTTTTTGTAGGCACTGCACACACGCTCCGTCTCTCCGATCATTTTCACTCTTCCCTGTTCCAGCCATACGACACGATTGCAGAAGGACTCTATCCGGTCGATACTGTGCGATACAAAAAATACGGTCGTACCTCCGCCCATCATTTCCCGCATTCTGGCATAGCTCTTTTCCTGAAAACCGGAATCTCCTACAGAAAGGATCTCATCCACGATCAGAATCTCCGGATCCACCACTGCCGCAATCGAAAAAGCCAGCCGCATCATCATACCCGACGAATACGTCCGGATCGGCGACTCAATAAACCTGCCCAGTTCTGAAAAAGAGACGATCTCACTGTATTTTTGCTTTAAATAAGCTTTGGAATATCCCAGTATCGCTCCGTTTAAAAATATATTTTCCCTGCCGGTCAGCTCAAAATCAAAGCCGGAGCCAAGCTCCAGCATCGGTACAATATTTCCACTGACACGGACGCTGCCCGCAGTCGGTATCATAATGCCGGCAATGCACTTTAACAGCGTACTTTTTCCAGCCCCGTTACGCCCGACGATCCCGATGACCTCTCCCTTTGCTACCGAAAAGCCCACGTCTGTCAGCGCCTGGAACTGTTCATATCTGAGCTTATTTTGCAGCGCCGCGACGACAAAGCCTTTCAGCGACTGTGTCCGGCTCTGCTCCAGACGAAAGCTCATGGATACGCCTTCCAGCTCTACCATCGTTTCTGCCATCCAAAATCTCCTATATATATAATATAAATTTATTCTGCGTCTTCTTAAACACAATCCCGCCTATTACCAGCGATCCCAGCGCAAACAGCACACATGCCACATACATCCTGGGCTCCGGCGACACACCGTCCATCGTAATACTGCGGATAAAACCGACATAGTAATACATCGGATTGCCGTCAAATACCCCGCTGAAATGCTCCGCGATCAGGCTCTCCGGATAAAACAGCGGCGTCATGTACATCCAGAGCATACTGAATATTCCCCATAAAAACTGCGTATCCCTGAAAAACACCATCGAAGCCGCCAGCAGCATACCGATACCAATGCTGAATACGATCACACAGACCATCAGAAACGGCAGCATCAGCATCGCCCGTGTCACGTTCTCTCCCGTCACCAGCATCACGATAAACAGTGGAATCATCGAAATCACAAAGTTAATCGTAGAAGACAGCACCTTGCTTACCGGATAGATATACTTTGGTACATACACCTTCGTAATGAGCGATGCGTTTCCGATCACCGACCCGAGCGACTGTCCGACTGCTTCTGTAAAAAAATTAAACACGACCGTACCGGAAAGGATATACAATGCCACATTGTCAATCCCTCCACGAAACAGCTGGGAAAAAACAATATACTGCACAACCATCGTCAGCAGCGGATTTAAAAAGCTCCAGAACACGCCCAGTACCGAACGCTTGTAGCGCACCTTAAAATCCCTGCTCACCAGCTGCTCCATCAGAAATCCGTATTTTTTCACTGCCAGCATCGTCGAAAATAAAACCTCACGTCTGCCGGATTTGCGCAGCCACATACAAACCAGGAAAAAAACACTGCACAAAAGACACGCACCAGCCATCAGCTGCCAGTAATGACTGCCCGTCCACACCGGATCCGTCCCTGACGTAACGATGCAAAGACTCCCCGGCACCTGTGTCTGGTCAATCATAAACACCCCGTCTTCCAGCGTCTGCCCGGACTGATACCAGACCGTCGCCGACCTTTCCGGCTCCCCGTTCTGGGAATACACAGCCAGTTCCAGATTCACGCCATACAGACTCTCCGTTTCCTGCCGCACGTCGACATACAGATATTCATTCAAACCTATTTCCTGCGGAGCGACCGTCCTTTCCGCCAGCAGCGTACCGTTATCCGCGTTCCACAGCTCCAGCCGCAGATTTCCGGAAATCTCTTTCGCATAATCCGAAGCAAGTACTCCTGCCTGATTCAAGCAGAACACCCTATTTTTCCAACGCTGTCTGACCACCCTGCCAGCCGTCAGATCTCCGGTCATCTGGTCTGCTTCGAAAGCCTGGATCTGATGCTTCGAAACACGCACCTGAAATTCCCTGCCAGCCGCTATATCAAGAAGCAGCGCAAACAGCCAGAAAGCAGCCAGAAACAGCATATAGACCTTTCGATAGAAGGTCCGCTCCTTCCATGTATCATTTTTTCTCATTGATTGCTCCTGATTCTATAGATTGCTCCTGATTCCATAAAGTGCTCCTGATTCCATAAAGTGCTCCTGATTCCATAAATTCCTCATAAATCCGTTTCATTTTCCGGTCTACGACCGCCCGGTCATACCGTCTGATCTTTTCCTGATTCCAGCGTCCGTAACTCTCCCACAGCTGCGGACAGTCCAGCAGACCGGCAAGCTGTTCCCGCAGTCCGGCGGCTGCACAGCCTGTATGCTGTTTCCGCAGTCCGGCGGCTGCACAGCCTGTATGCTGTTCCCGCAGTCCGGCGGCCGCACAGCCTGTATGCTGTTTCCGCAATCCGGCGGCTGCACAGCCTGCATGAAGCGGAAATACTCTGCCGCCACACGCTGTAACCAGCTCCCTGCTGCCACGGATATCTGAAACAATACAGGGAAGTCCCGCCGCCATCGCTTCCATCAGGGCAGCCGGCATCCCCTCCTGCAGTGACGGCAATACAAAAAGATCCGCACTCTGATAAAATTCTGTCAGATCCTCCTGAAAACCGGCCAGCCGTATTCTGGAAGATATCCCCAGCCTTTCTGCCTGACGGACCAGCTGGCGCCGGCATTCCCCTTTTCCACAGATCACATAACAGACGTCTTCCCGCTCCAGCTGCGCCAGCGCAGGCAAAACAATCCGGTGATTTTTCCTTCTGCTGAGCTCCCCGACGGAAAGCAGTATCACAGCATCCTGCGGAATCCGGTATTTCCTGCAGAACCGTTCCCTTAACGCTGCCCGGTCCGCTTTCGCCAAAGGCTTTCGCTGATCCACATCAATCCCGACGCCCGGAATATAGCAGACCTTTTTTGACAGCATCCTGCGTTTTGCAAACCCAAAGTCCTCCCGGTTCACCGTGATCAGCACATCCGTTCCATACGACAGGAGCTTTTCTGCCGGATAATAAAGCAGCCAGTTTTTCAGCGGCGCACCCGGATAAAAATGAAACCCGTGCGCCGTATAGATCACCCGTATCCCGCGCCGGTATGCGGCCAGTCTGGCAAGCGCGCCTCCCACGGGCGAATGACAGTGTATCCACGCAAATGCATACCGCCCGGTCAGCTCCCAGATCTGCCGGTACGCCCTGCAGCACGCCACAACATCATAAGGGCTTCTCGGACAATCCCACTGGTGCCAGATCACCTGCATCCTGCGCAGCCTTTCCTGCAGACTCCGGATCCGCTTTCCGCTGCACGTATTGCCTTTTATAAAATTACACGCGACATGCACCTCGCATCCTGACTCCTGCAGCAGCCGGATATCCGGCAGATGAAACTGGTCGATCATGGATGCCACAGATGCTGCCAGCAGAACCTTACGCTTCATTCATAATCTCCGCTACAGACTTCATAATCCGGATATACATGGAATAGCTGTCCGCATCCTTTTTCGGCGCCCCGCTATCCGCACCCATATCCGTTTTTTTCGCCGGAGCGCCCCACATATCCAGCACTGCGTCCGAAGGATGCGCCACGCCCCAGAGCAGCTCGTCCGCCCCCGCGTCCAGCGCCGAACAGATGCCGACAAATGTCTCCAGACTCATAATCCGCGTACCACGCTCAATATGTCCCAGAAAAGACATGCTGATCCCGCACCGCTTCGCCAGCGCATCCTGTGACCAGCCCTTTGCCTTGCGAAGCTCCCGGATCCGCTTACCCATCCTGCCATAATCCACTTCTTTCATGGTTTCCTCCATTTCTCCCTGCCACACCACCGGCAGGCTGTTCTGTTTCCTTATCTGATCGTATCTGATTTTACAGAACCACAAAACATAACATTTTGTTATAAATTGTTATGTTTTTTTATCACGCAAAAAATCCCGCAAGCCCTTATATAATAAGGTCCCGCGGGATCTTCCGGATGCTTATGGAAGCAAAATACAACCAGATTCTGATTGCGGCATATCCAAAAGCGCTGTTTTCGCCTTTCACAAAAAATAACGGGTTTTTTGT
>CANTHI010000015.1 GCA_947653505.1 uncultured Eubacterium sp. | reverse complement strand
AACAGACAAGAGCAAAGAACAAAGAAACGCTTACAAGTCTGGTAAATAACAAAACATGCACCCAGTGCCACAGATACAATCAGGCCGGTAGTGAGATATTCACATAGATAAGCAAACTTTATTTCCAGACAGGCAGTCAGGAAAGAAACGATAAAGAAAAACCCCCATTTGCCTTTGTTATGGTATGCCCGTGTCTGTTTTTCGTCGGAATATGAAACAGCTGTTTTCACAACCTGTTCAACCTGTGTTGTATTCAGTACGTTGTCCTGCTCCATGCGTTCGCACATCAGCAGCTCCGTTACAGTAACTCCAAGCAGTTCCGCTAATGGGATTAACAAATCTATATTTGGAACGCTTGCGGCCGTTTCCCATTTGCTTACAGCTTTATCCGATATAAAAAGCCGTTCCGCCAGCTCCTTCTGGGTCATCCCCTGTTCTTTGCGAAGCATGGATACAAATGCGCCAAATTTTTGTTTATCAATGTTGGACATCCCCTGTTCCTCCTGTTGCTTGTTACCGTCTATTTTCGCTCCCTGTTCTTTAAAATACAACCGAATGACAGGAGAATGGCAGATTTTATAGGTAGAATGACAGTAGAATGTCCCATATAATTACTGTCTCCGGTCTCATGATCCGCACCGCCCCTACAGCAACGGTGCAAAGAGCCTTAGCACTGTCTGTACAATCCATAAAAAGAATCCCGGCTCCTTCCACTCCTCTTTCAGGATCTGTCTGGAGCAGGCGAAGGTCTGCTCCATGTCTTCCTTCAGCTGCATGACTGCTTCACTGCGGTACATCCATACACCGCACTCAAAATGCAGATACAGACTCCGGTAATCCAGATTAATGCTTCCGACCGCCGCTGTCTCATCGTCGCATAAAAAGCATTTTGCATGGATAAAGCCCGGTGTGTATTCATAGATCTTAATGCCGCTTTCCAGAAGCACCTTGTAATTGGACCGTGTCATGAGAAAAATGATTTTTTTATCCGGTATGCCGGGGGTTACAAGCCGGACATCCACACCGCTTTTTGCCGCGTTGCAGAGTGCGGTCTGCATTTCCTGATCGATGATCAGATAAGGCGTATAGATATATAAATAGTGTTTTGCGCGGCTTATCATATTCAGATATACATTTTCCCCGACATTCTCACGATCCAGCGGTGTATCGCCGTAAGGCTGCACAAAGCCGTGATCCTGTGTGGCGTATTGTGGCAGACTGGGACGGTATTTCAGACAGTCGTCTTTTTCATGGCGGATATAATCCCACATTTCCAGAAACATCGCTGTAAAGTTCCATACTGCCTCTCCCTGAATCCGGATGCCCGTATCTTTCCAATAGCCAAACCGTACTTTTTCATTGATATATTCATCTGCAATATTGATGCCTCCGGTAAATCCACAGATCCCGTCGACGACAAGGATTTTCCGATGGTCGCGGTTGTTCATGACAATGCTTAATACCGGCCAGAAGCGGTTAAAGACGGCGCAGCGGATACCGAGCGTCTCCATATACCGGACAAAGTCTACCGGAAGCGTGGCTACGCAGCCGATATCATCGTAGATAAGCCGCACGTCCACGCCCTGCCGTACTTTTTGCTCCAGCGCGCTAAGCAGGCGGTCAAACATCACGCCAGGACTGATAATAAAGTATTCCAGGAAAATAAAATGCTCTGCCTGATTAATCGCGTCCAGCATGTCTTCAAACATTTCTTCGCCGCATTTATAGTATTTCGTCTCTGTATGCTCATAAACCGGAAATTTTGCCTGCCGTAAGATATATTCGGACTGGCGCTGGATTCCGGCATCGGTTTCCCTGATATGCTTCTGCACCTGTGCATCCTGCTTTAGATGAATCTCAATACCGAGATTAACCGCTTCCATGCCTTCCCTCGTGTGTTTTGTCAGCTCCGGTCTGCCGAATACAAAATAAATCAGAATGCCAAGAAGCGGCACGGTCAGCAGGACAACTGTCCATGCCAGCTTTGCCGCGGGATGAAACGGTCTGCTGATCACATAAAAAGCGGTCAGGATGCCGACTGCCGTTACGATCACATTTGCAAATGTGTGCTGGGCGCTGAACTGATACAGCACGATAAACAGCCATGCGATCTGAAGGATGATTCCAAGCGCCACGACAAATACCCTGCTGAACAGCTTTTGTACCGCTTTTCTTATAATGCGAAGTGCCTTTAATATCAAAACCAATGTCTTACTCCTTTACCAATCAAAGCTCTGGCGATTACGGCTCCAGAAGCTTTCTGACATCCAGCGTTCCCCAGCAGGTTGCACGCTGGTCTTTTGCCAGCTTTTCATAAAAACGCAGCTTTAAGCCTGCCGGTGTCAGATGCGGATATCTGTCGTATGCCAGCGCACATGCGCCGGAAACGACAGCCGTAGCCATAGAAGTCCCGCTCTTTACAGTATACCCATGATTTAAAAAATGACAACTGCGGATCTCCGTCCCAGGCGCTAAGATTTCTGGCTTGCATACACAGCAGTCCGTCGGTCCTACGCCACTGTAACCCGGATACAGCCCTCTTCTTCGTACGAGCTGGTCTCTGTCGTCACTGCTTCCTACCGTCAGTACCGTACTGCTGGCACCCGGAACCGTCACACTGCTGGAGGAAGGCCCGCCATTGCCGGCAGCCGCTACCGTAAATACGCCGCTGTCCCACATGCGGTCAACCCACTCCAGCATCTGGTCCCGTTCCCTGGATCTGGACTGCGGCAGCATTCCGACCGAAATATTCGCAATGCGGATCTGATACCGCTCGCGGTTTTCGATAATCCACTGCATCGCTCTTACGACGTCTTTCGTATTTCCGTTGCCTGTACGGTCAAGCACCTTTAAAACAATCAGCGCTGCCTGCGGCGCCATGCCGCGGTAGCGGCCTTTGCTCATACGTCCGCTTCCGGCAATAATGCCTGCGATGTGGGAACCGTGGCCATTGTCGTCATAAGGCTGGCTTTTGTGATTGCAGAAATCCTGAAAGACCAGAATACGCTCTGCGTAATCCGGATGCATGGAAATCCCTGTATCCAGTATGGCAACCCCGATGCCGCGGCCTGTATAGCCGAGACGGTGCATCCGGTCGCAGCCGGTTAAGTTTCGAACCCTGTCCATATCTGCGCAATCCTGCACTTTTCTAACATTTTTATTATCATATGAATCCGGACAGGAAAAGTGCATGGGGAGCATCCTGCATAATTTCCATATAGAGTGTTACATTTTGGCTATACGGACGCCGGATGGGAGGCGGTGCTCTGTCTGCCTGTTCCTTTTCCAGAATGCAAGAAGTTCTAAGTATTCTGCATTTACTCTGTGGTACCGGACGGCGCGCGGCACCACAGACTGGAAGCAGAATACTTAGAGCTTCTTACATTCTGGAAACCGGAACAAGGAAACAGGGCCGGTTCCCTCATCCAGCGTCCGAGAGGCCAGTACCCGAGGCCGGTTCCCGCTGTTCCGGTTTATCCAGTCTGGTTCCCTACCCCAGATAAATCTGCAGCACCCTCATACACTCCGCAATATCCAGCGGCTTCGCAATATGGTCATTCATCCCCACATCCAGACATTTTTGCACATCCCCCTCAAATGCGTCCGCCGTCATCGCGATAACCGGCAGACCGCTGTCCGCCCGTTCCAGCGCACGGATCGCTTTTGTCGCCTCATAGCCGTCCATAACCGGCATACGGATGTCCATCAGTATCGCGTCATAATAGCCTGTCTCAGATTTACAAAACATTTCCAGACATTCCCTGCCGTCCAGTGCATGCTCCAGCTGCATTCCGGTACAGGATAAAATCTCACTGGCCACCTCCCAGTTGATCTCCATATCCTCTGCCAGAAGCACCCTTTTGCCTTCAAATGAGATCTCTTCCTGCCGATTTTCCATATCCTCTTCCGGATCGTCGCCGCCGCCTGCGTATTTGTGCAGGTATTCATATAAGCGCGACGCAAACAGCGGTTTTGCAATAAATCCTTCGATATGAACCTTTGCTGCCTCTTCCTCCACCTCGCTCCAGTCATCCGCTGACATAAGAAAAACCGGAAGCTCTTTGCTGACCTGTTCCCGGAGCATACGGATGGTCGCGATGCCGTCAGTCCCCGGCATCTTCCAGTCTACGAGCAGGAAATCATAATCCCTGCCTTCCTCCTGCCGTTTTTTTGCCATTGATACGGCCTGCGCGCCGCCTGAAGCCCATTCACCACGAACGCCCAGCTGTTCCAGATTGGATACCGCGCTGGCGCACAGCTGCTCGTCGTCGTCCACGACCAACACGTTCCATTCCGGCAGCTTCATCTTCGCGGGATCTGCGGACTCTGCTTTCATCAGATCCAGCGCAATGTGAAACGTACTGCCCCTGTCCAGCTCGCTGTCTACGTCGATCGTGCCGCCCATCAGATCTACCAGACTTTTTGTAATGGACATGCCAAGCCCTGTGCCTACGATATGACGCACCTGATCATTTTCTTCTCTTGAAAAGGTATCCCAGATTTTTTCCAGAAACTCCGGTGACATGCCCATACCGGTATCCGCGATCGTAAAATGCGTGCGTACATAACTGTCTCCTAGCGGCGAAGGCTCCTGTTTTAGATCAATATGAATCTTTCCATCCTCCGGTGTATATTTAACCGCGTTCGATAAAATATTAATCAGCGCCTGATTCAGGCGCACATCGTCGCAGCAGATGCCTTCTGAAATGATGTTCTGGATAAAAATGTCAAAGTGCTGCTTTTTGGCCCGTATCTGCGGCTGGATAATATTGACCAGATCGTCCATCGTATCCCGCAGCGAGACCGGAGCTACGTTTAACGTCATTTTTTTGCTTTCTATTTTGGACATATCGAGCACGTCATTAATGAGTCCGAGCAGATGCTTGCTGGAAAGACGGACCTTTTTTAAACAGTCGTCTACCCGTACCGGATCGCCGATGTTGCGCTGGGCAATTTCGGTCATTCCGATAATGGCGTTCATCGGCGTACGGATCTCATGGCTCATACTGGAGAGAAAATTACTTTTTGCCGCGTTGGAGTTGTCCGCTTCATTGCGGGCCCTGACAAGCTCCCGCATCTGCTGCCGCGACAGTCGGTAATACAGGACAAAGATCACTCCCATCCCAAGTAAAATCATACCAGCCGAAGTGATCATGACAAAATTACGGGTACTGTCCAGATTCCGGATGGACTCGGTCAGCACGTTGTTCGGCATCGCCGCGATCAGATACCAGTTGCTGTTGGACATCAGCGGGGAACAGTACATATATACTTCCTGCCCGTCCATAGATACTGTGGCGGCATAGACCTCCTGCTTTTGCATGGCGTCCGAAAGCTCTTCCCGGTAAGTCTGCGGTGTTTTGCCGTCAAAGAAACGGAAGCGCTCCTCCATCCGCTCAAAATAGTTTTCCCGGTAAGCATCGCCACTGCGGACGACAAAATCTCCATCCGTATCAATAATGTGATAATACAACAACGACTCATTCTGGTCCAGAAACAGGACATCCCGCAGCTCTTCCATCGGCAGGCCGACAAACAGCGCCCGGCTCTTTCCGTGATCTTTCATTGGATACGCTGCGTTCATGCCTATCATGAACAGCTTCTGTCCCTGCTCATTTTTAGCTTCTCCGACCGCGTATGCGCCCGGCTGCATCATTTTTGCAATACCGCTCTTTTGTACGAGCTCAATCCGGCTTCCGTACAGATTTTCCAGCTTTCCGTCCTGCGCATAGAGTCCGATATACGTAAAGTTGCGAACCTTTGCGTTTCTTACCAGATTCTGGCACATTTCTTCTCCATAGACTGCCGTCTGCGGCGGACACAGCCGGATCATCGCTTCTACCTGCTGCATCCTAAGATGCACCACAGCCTGAAATTTTTCCTGAACCTGCAGGCTCATCTCTGACATATAGATACTTGTCGTATTTTTAATGGCACGCTCGGTCTTTACTCTCATATAAGAAGTCAGAAATATAAAAACACTGATGCATAAAAAGAAAATACTGACAACACTCCTCATAAAAAATCTTTTCGTTTTCTGATCCATAGATGATGCACCCATGCAAAAACGTGTTTGAAAAAACGCTTTCTGCTATTTTCAAACACGTTTCCGGCTTTCTGCCAAATTTTATTGTGCGTACTTCTCAATGCAGGCGACAATAGCCTCCTGTACCGGAATTACCTTTTTCAATACTTCCTTTGCCTCTTCCGGCTTATCAGCCCGCAGCAGATCCATCATCTGCGAATATGCCTCAAACACAGGCGTAATCGACAGATTGCCAGATGTCCCCTTGATCGCGTGGGCCTTTTCTTTGACATCTTCATAGTCCGCGATATCAAAATCCGGTGAAATCTGCTGTCCGTTCATCGCTTTTACAAACGTGTTCAGCAGTCTTTTATAAAGCGCCTCATTCCCGCCGATCCGTTTCAGACCGCCGTCTACATCCACGCCCAGCTCTTTTAAATCTTCAAATAATCCCATAAAAACCACCTCTCATACTTGAATTTGCACTATTTTACCATAAACTGTATCTTTTCGCAAGCTCATCCCATCTCCGGATTAATGCTCTGTGTCAAAACTGATACTGCTCTGTACAAAATCGTCACGAAGCGAAAATTTCGCAACAAGATTTTTCAATACTTCAGCCTGACTGGACAGCTCTTCACTGGCTGCCGCGCTCTGGACAGCTGTCGCGGAGTTGGTCTGTACGACGCTGGAAATCTGATCCACGCCGACGGATACCTGTTCTACCGCACCGGCCTGGCCTTCTGCGGCATTGGCAATCTTTTCTACTGTTGAGGATGCCTCGCGAACCTCCTCCACAACCTGTATGAGTGATTTTGCGGTCGCGTTGGTGATCTGCGTTCCCTGTGATACTGCCCCGATTACACTCTCGATCAGATCAGATGTGTCCTTGCTTGCTTCGGCGCTCTTGCTGGCGAGATTGCGTACCTCGTCTGCCACGACCGCAAAGCCTTTGCCTGCCGTACCTGCACGGGAAGCTTCTACCGCCGCGTTCAGCGCCAGAATATTGGTCTGGAACGCGATATCCTCAATCGTCTTGATAATCTTGCCGATCTCATTGGACGTACGTGTGATCTCTTCCATCGCCTTTGTCATATCCTTCATCTGACGGTTGCACTCTTCGACCCTGTCACCTGCGGAATTGGACTGTGTTCTGGCGGTCGCGGCATTTTCTGCCGTTTCTTTTACCTGCTGGGAGATACCCGCAATCGTAGCGGCCAGCTCCTCCACAGACGCTGCCTGCTGTGTGGCTCCCTGTGAAAGCGCCTGTGCCCCGTAGGATACCTGATTCGCACCGGACGATACCTGATCCGCACTCAGATTGATCTGTGACAGTGTGGAGCTTAAATCACGGTTCTGCTTGCGGATCGAGCCAAGAAGTCCCTGGAAATCACCGACATAGCGTTCTTCCGCTCTTGTCCTGACGTCAAAGTTGCCTTCTGCCATTTCCCGTAGCAGTCTGGATGCATCGGCAATAATATCTCCCAGAATGGAAGCCATATCCCGGAATGCGTTTGCAAGACCTCCCAGCTCGTCTTTCGAATGGTATGAAATCTGAATATCAAAATTGCCTGCCACAATTTTACCCGCGGATTCGACCAGCTCATGGATCGGCTTTGTAATCATTCTGGTCAGATACAGACAAAGCACAATCGTAATAAACAGCGCTGCTGCAGCCAGTGCCAGCAGGGAGTATGTGATCGACTTCTGCATGGACTGCGTCTCACGGAAATTTGTATCCACACCATCCTCTACCTCATTGCTGATCTGCTTTAAAGCACTAACCGCACTGACGACGAGCGGCTGATACTCTTCAATCAGAATCTGCTGTGCCTGTACTTTATCCGTCTGGGACAATGCAACCACATTTTCCTGCATATCCACTGCTTTTCTGATATCCTCCGCAAAAGAAGTAAAAGCATCAGAGCTGGTCTCGAGATTGCTGTTCAGCCATGTTGCATTTTCTTCTAATAAATCCATCTCTTCCTGCATATCACTCTGGTAAGATTCACACCGCGCGGCATCATCGTCAATTGTCATAAATGTAAGATCCTTGACGACGATCTGCAGCCCACGGCGCATGCTCATCACCCTCTGTGTGATCTGATATTCTTCCTGATAAAACTCCGCATACTTATCCGAGCACTGACGCAGCCCCGATGTCGCCACATAGACTGTACCGCAAAACAGCGCGATAATAATCATAAAGGTCAGCAGCAGCTTGGTTCCTATTTTCAGATTTTTCATAAACTTACCCTCCTAGTATTTCCCAAAATCGTCTTCCAGGGAAATTACCGGCTCATTTTTGTCATCACTGCTGTCTGTCTCGACGCTTCGATAATCAAATCCCTGACTCGTATTTTGTCTGCCTGCTCCCAGATTGTAAATGGAGAGCATATCCCTCATCTTGGCTGCCTGATTGGAAAGCTCTTCACTGGCTGCCGCACATTCCTCACTTGTCGCAGAGTTCGTCTGTACGACCTGTGATACCTGCGTAATGGCCTGTTCGATCTGTGCGACTGCGGTCGCCTGATAATTGGAAGAGTCTGCAATGCCGTTAATAATGCTTTCACTCTTTTGGACTACATTTGTAATGGTTTCAAGTGCGCTTGCCGTCTCTTCTGCGATCTGCGAACCGGAGCTGACTTTTGTGATGGAGTCCTCGATCAGCTCTGCTGTCTCAGCTGCAGCAGCCGCGCTCTTTGCGGCAAGACTTCTGACCTCTTCTGCCACAACCGCAAAGCCTTTGCCCGCTTCACCTGCCCTTGCTGCCTCTACCGCAGCGTTTAATGCCAGAATATTCGTCTGAAATGCAATATCGTCAATCGTCTTAATAATCTTGGAAATACTTTCGGATGACTGGTTGATCTCCTGCATTGCGTCTGTCATATCCCTCATTCGCATATTCCCATGTTTCACATCTTCGATAGCCTGTTCGATCAGGCTTGCGGCAGAATTTGCCTGCTCTGCGTTTTCTTTTGTCTTTTCTGCAATCTCATCAATCGAAGCTGTAATCTGCTCAATAGCACTTGCCTGCTGTGTGGAGCCCTGCGCCAGCGCCTGACTGGCGCTGGCCACCTGCGAGGAGCTGATTGTCACCTGCGTACCGGAATCGCTGATATTTGACAATGCGTGATAATTGTCCTCAACCAGCTTTTTTAAGGAGTTGCCGAGCAGATCTTCGGAAGATGCCGGCGTTACCGTAATGGTCAGATTTCCGTTTGCCACCTCTTCGGCGATGTGCGCCTGATTTTTAATGTTCTGAATGACTTTTTCATATTCGTCTACCAGCTGCCCCAGCTCGTCGTTACTGTATTTTTTCATATGAATATCCACGCGGCCCATCGCAATCTGCTTTGCCGCACTGGACAGCTCTTCCACCGACTGACGGATCTGGCGGATTACGATCGCTGCTACCCATAACGTAACGATAATCGATACAACGCCGACCGAATAGGTAAAAATTGACGCATTTCTGTTGTATCGTTCCAGCGCTTCGCCAGAATACTGTGCTGCCATTCTCGTAGTAAGCTCACTGAATATAATGTTCAGTACTGTCATGACAATACTGATAAAAAAAGCCAGCATTAATTTTGCTCTTATCGTCCAGTTTTTCATTATTCCACTACCTCTCATTCTTCCTCACTTAACTTATTCGACTGCTCCACGGACGAAAGATCCACATCCCGCAGCAGCTTATCCGGATCCAGCAGCAGCTTTACGGTTTCCCCGATCTTGCCGATGCCGTAAATATATTTACGGTTTCCCTGATCCGAACGCGAGATCGTAGGCGGCGGCAGAATATCGCTGTCTTTGATTTCCACCACATCCGCGATCTTTTCCACGATCAGGCCGACCATCATGTTGTTGTACTGTATGACAATGATACACGTACGGTCATTATATGCAAACGCTTCCTGCCCGAACCGCAGGCGCACGTCAATGACAGGGATGATCTTTCCGCGCAGGTTTATCAGGCCTTTGATATAATCCTCCGTCTCCGGAACCGACGTGATCGCCTGAATCTGAATAATTTCATTGACGTACTGGATCTTGAGTCCATAGTATTCATTGCCGGACTTAAAGGTCATATATTTGCATTTATGCTCTTCTGCTTCGCTGTATTCCATATCCAGAAGCTCCGATGCATCCTGCAGACTGCTCATCTCACTCATATCATCCTACATTCCTTTCTCTTGATTTATCCGATTAATCCGCCCGGATCCAGAATCAGGGCAATGCTGCCGTCCCCAAGCTGTGTACAGCCGCTTAAGCCCTTGACTTTCTTAATATAGGAAGGAATCGGCTTTACGACAATCTCCTGTTTGCCAACGAGTGTATCGACAAACAGGCCGATCCGTTTGTCATCCACTTCCATTATGACCATCATGCCGTCCTCTACCGCCTCCTGATAGCCGCTCAGGCCATACCATTGGCCCAGCCTGATCACAGAAAAGCATTCACCCCGGATCATAATGTACTCATCCCCGTCCGGCTCATGGATCATCATATCTTCCCGTACACGTACAAACTCCTTGATCACACCGGACTCCATCACAAACGAAGAACCACCCGTCTCCATGACAATACCGTCGATAATCGCAAGCGTCAGAGGGATTTTTAAGCTCATCGTACTGCCGTTGCCCGGATTGCTCTCGATATCAAGCATACCGCCGATCTCCTGAATATTGCGGACAACGACGTCCATGCCGACACCACGCCCGGAGTACTCTGTAACCTGCTCATTCGTGGAAAAGCCCGGCAGTGTGATAAACTGGTACACTTCCTTGTCCGAATAAGAACTGTCTGGTCTTGCGTCATCCAAAATCCCCTGTTTGCGCGCCTTTGCCAGTATTTTTTCCCGATCCAGTCCGGTACCGTTGTCCTGCACTGTAATCCATACCTTGCCAGCCTCTGTCTTTGCGGATAACGTCACCTTGCCTTTTTCCGTCTTTCCACTCGCGGCACGCTCCTCGTTTGACTCTATGCCGTGGTCTACCGCGTTTCTGACCAGATGCATCAGCGGATCGGAAATATGCTCGATAATATTTTTATCTACCTCTGTCGCATCCCCGATCATCTCAAACTCAATGTCCTTGCCGAGCTTGCGGGATACGTCAAATACGATCCGGTTCATTTTCTGGAACGTATTCGTCAGCGGCACCATACGCATGGACATAATGACATTCTGCAAATCGGTCGAAATCTTGGACAGCTGCGCCGCTGCTTTATTAAAATTATCCAGGTTCAGCCCCGGTACTTTCAGATCCGAGCTCTGCAAAACGACAGATTCCGAAATCACAAGCTCTCCGATCAGCTCCATCAGCTGGTTCATCTTGCTGACATTGACGCTGATAAACGAAGCCTTTTCCGCTTTCGGCTTATCCTTTGCCAGTTTTTTCTGCCTGCCCGGCTCTTTGGACTTGATAACGAAATCACCAGGCGCGATCTTTGCCTTGTCTTTTGTATCCGCGGCCACTGTACCCTGTGAACGTGCCTCAATCACTTCCACGCTGGAATCCAGATCGATCTGCCCATCCCCGTCGCCGCCAAAGCCGCGCACATACTCTTCCGGACTGCATTCGGTCACGTCTACCTTTTCCACGGAATACCCTTCGGATACGATGGCACGGATTTCCGCCGGATCTGCCTGTGTCTGCAGCAGCATCTTAAATCCATCCTTCATAATGACCTCAGAGCTGCTTTCATCCGAAATAATATTTTCCGGCGTATATAAAAGATCTTCCGCAATCTCCTTTAATGCATACACGGTCTTGTACGCATGGATATTGGACATCTCCGTATCCGAATAAAATGAAATAAATATTTTATAAAAGTGACTGTCACTTGTCGCAACCGGAGCGATATAAAACTGTTTTGGTTCCTCGCTCTTATTTTCCGGCGGCTTTGCGGCACCGTCCGGCGCCCCGCCTTCCTCACCCTTGATTTTATTAAGAAATTTGTCCAGCTCCGCGATAATATCACTGGAATCCCCGTCTACCGGATCTCCGTTGCGGATCTTTTCCATCTCGTTTGAAATAAAATCCTCGACATGCAGCACATGCTCCACCAGCTCCAGATGCGGAACGTTGTCCGGATGGGATTCTCTCAGATAAAAGAAGATATCCTCCAGCTTGTGCGATACCGCTGTAATATTATCAAACATCATAATGCCTGACGAGCCTTTGATCGTATGCATCGTCCTAAAGATCTCATTTATGCTGTCTTCGTCAAAGCAGTCCGCGTCCTTTTGTTCCAGTACGGTATCCTGAAGCTGTTCCAGAAGCTGTCCGTTCTCAAACAGATACATATCCAGCATGTCTTCTGTATTAAATCCTTCAGCCATATTTTTCTCCTTTTTGTTCTATTGGGATCACCCTTCTTTTTCAGATCAGGTTCAGCTTTTTTAACGCCTGCTCAAATCTGTCCTGATTAATCGGCTTTCCGGAATAAATCGTACAGCCTAGTTCAAATGCCATCTTGACATTTCTCTCTTCATTGAGAGCCGTCGTCATAATAACCTTTACCGCCTTGTCTTCTGCTATGTTCTTTTCCTTTTCCAGCTTGCGGATAGCCACAAGCGCCTGATAGCCGTCCATGACAGGCATCATAATATCCAGGCAGACAAGATCATATGGCTCTTCATCTTCAAGCGCCATCATAAATGCGTCTACCGCCTCCATACCGTCTACGGTCACATCACATTCCCCATACTTTGACAGAAAATTCACCATAAATTTACGGGTTACAAAGTCATCTTCAGCCAATAAAATTTTCATGATCCATTCTCCTTTACATTTTATTGAGTATCATATAAGTCCTGGCCGCGATATCCTGCAGCTTTGCCTGCTGCTCGACCGCTCCAAGATCATATGCCACCTTCGGCATGCCGTACACAATACAGGTAGATTCGTCCTGACCGATCGTCCTTGCGCCTGCATTACGCATGGCGAGCAGTCCTTTGGCGCCGTCTCCGCCCATTCCGGTCAGTATAATACCGACTGCATCCTTTTTCGCTGTCCTTGCCACCGACTCAAACAGCACATCTACCGATGGACAATGTCCATTTACTCTCGGCCCGTTGCGGCACTCCACCTGATAGACCCCGTTTACCTTTACGACCCGCATATGCTGGTCGCCTCCCGGCGCAATCAGTACATGCCCCGGCCGCACCACATCTCCGGTCTGCGCTTCTTTTACGCGCACCCTGCACTGGTCATTTAACCTTTTGGCATACATGGCTGTAAATCCGGGCGGCATATGCTGCACGATTACAACGCCCGGGATATCCGGCCCAAATCCCCTGACTACCTCAAAAATCGCTTCCGTACCCCCCGTGGATGCGCCGATTGCCACAAGCAGGTTGCTCTTTGCAACCGCGGCGCCCGCATAATCCTGCTGTGCGGACACTTTCTTTTTAATATTTCCGATCTTTGCCGTAGAAGCGATCTTTATCTTTACAAGCAGCTCATTCCGTATAAAATCTTCCAGCTGCGCACGGTTTGTAATCGCAGGCTTTCCCACAAAGTCCACGGCTCCCGCATTCATGGCGTCAAACACCTTATCGCTTAACGCGCTGATCACCACAACCGGAAGAGGATACTGCGGCATCAGCTTGCGCAAAAACTCAATTCCATTCATCCGCGGAAGCTCCACATCCAGAGTCATCACATCCGGTTTGTGCCGGATAATCGCATCCCGCGCCTCATACGGATCCCTTGCCGCTGCCACGACTGTGATCGCAGGATCCCTGCTGAGGTTCTGTATCAGAAGCTCCCGGAATACGAGCGAATCATCTACAACCAACACTTTAATAGACCGCATAACGCTTCTCATCCTTCCTTTTTTCGAAATATAGACGGCTGCACAATCTCAAACGGCGTAGCACTTCTGTCAAGCGTCTCGGTCGTGCCTATCAGCAGATATCCTCCCGGCTCCAGATAATCATACACCTTCTGCACCAGCTGCTTTTTGGTAGCTTCGTCAAAATAGATCATAACATTCCTTAAAAATACAGTATGCATTTTTCGCTTAAACGGAAACGGTGACATCAGATTAAACTGACGGAACAGCACACTTTTCTTTAAATCATCCACAGCCACATACTTTCCATCCTTCGTCTGCCGGAAAAACTGCCGCTTCCACTGATTTGGCACATTTTCCAGCTGCTGCGCCGTATACACACCCGCGATCGCCTGCCGGAGCACACCCGTCGACACGTCGGTCGCCAGAATCCGAAGATCCCACTGCCTGCGCTCCATCCCGAAAAAATCTGCCAGCACCATCGCGATCATATAGGGCTCCTCACCAGAGGACGCGGCCCCGCACCAGATACGCACATCTTTGGTTCGTTCCTCTTTTTTTCTGATCCAGGGCAGTATTTCTTTCCGTAAAAAGTCGAACTGTTCAAATTCCCTCATAAAATAAGTATGGTTGGTTGTCAGAAGATTGACAAGCATATTTTCCTGTTTTCCCGTCTTATCATGCTCCACCACGTTCATAAACTCATCGAAAGACCGAAAGCCGCCCGAACGGATATAGTTTTCCAGCCGTCCGTTCACAATGACTTTTTTCTGGCTCATATCAATGCCATAATGCCGTTTTACATAGGTGGAGATTCTTTTAAACTCCTCATCCGTTATCAAATCAATCACCCCGTCAGCTCTTTTTAGCAGAACTGTCTGGATATCCGGCAGCAAATCTGGAAGATATCCGGATTAAACCGGATGCCTGTCTCCTGCTCCATGATCTCCAGCGCCTCCTGCCTGCTGTATTTTTTTTCTCCTGTCAGAGTACAGTATGCCTCCATCACGGAAACAATCTGTGCTGCCACCGGAATCTGCTCACCCTTTAGTCCCTGCGGATAGCCGCTGCCATCCCAGTTTTCATGATGGTAGTGTGAGATATCAATCGAAATATTCAGGTAATCATTGTAGTCACTGTTAACATGCAGATCAGACAAAAGCTGTGCACCAAGCTCGGTATGGCTGTGCAGGATTTCTATTTCTTCCTGTGTAAAATCCTTTTCCCTGCGCAGCAGTTCCTTTGGCACACCGATATTTCCAATATCGCACAGGCAGGCCGCAATCTCAATCGCGTCGATATAGTCATCCGAAATCTGATCCTCAAACTTTGGCGACAGCTGCATGCCCTGTGCCAGAATCCGGCAGTTGCGGCGCAGACGCTGCGTATGGCTCTGCTCATAACCGGAATTTTTCGCGGCGATATTGGCAAGCGCATACAGTATATTTTTCTTTTCCTCTTCCATCTGCCTAAGCTGGGCATCCACCGAAACCTGCAGCTTGCGGTTTGTCTCCATCAACTCATGCTTCACCGCATACAGATGCAGATGCACAGCTACACGCGCCTGTACCACTTCGGTAATAAACGGCTTTGTAATATAGTCCTCACCGCCCAGCTTTAATCCTTTTACGATATCTTCCGCTTCGTCAAACGCGGAAATAAAAATAATCGGGATTTCCTTTGTCCTGCTGTTTTCCTTTAAGCTTTTGCAAAGCTCAAAACCATCCATTCCCGGCATCGAGATATCACTTAAAATCAGCTTTGGATGATGCTGGGAAGCCAGCTTTAACGCCTGCTGTCCACTTTCCGCAAGCAGCGGCTCACAGCCCATCGTCCTTATAATCTCTTCCAGCACCATCCGGTTGATCTCCACGTCATCCACGATCAGAATTTTCGCTGCTGCAGTGTCTTTTTTATCATATATCATACTCATTACCCGCTTTCCCTGCAAGAACTTTAAAAGTTTCCTTCTTCCAGCGCGGCTTCCAGCTCCTGATACTGCGCCGCAACCTTGTCATAATTCGCCTTCTGGACCGCCATTTTCAATCGTAAGATCCCGCGGCTTATCTCCCGCGGCGCTCCCTCTGTCAGCTGACGGATGGTTTCCATAAACATCTCTGCTTTTTCCCAGTTTTCCATCTCCACACACAGAATCAGCTTGGACAGGTTACGCTTTAAATTATCGATATTTTCCGGCGTTCCAAATTCCTTAATATGATCAAACGCGTCCTCGTCTTCTACAGGCTGCGCAAATGGGTCATCCTCTGCCACATGCTCTTCTGTCTGCGCGGACAGCTCATCCTCCCCGCTGACTCCAAGCCAGATCGAAAAAGAAAACGTACTGCCCCTGCCTTTTTCCCCTTCCACTTCGATCCTGCCGCCCATCAGCTCTACCAGCTGCTTACAGATATTCAGTCCAAGCCCTGTGCCTCCATATTTTCGGGATATGGAAGCATCCGCTTGTGAAAAGCTCTGAAACAGCTTTTCTTTATCTGAATGATCGATGCCGATTCCGGTATCTTTTACAATAAAAAACAGCTCGATCTTGTCATTGACCTTTGCCGTTCGCACTACTTCCACCGTAATCTTGCCGACCGATGTAAATTTGAGCGCGTTTGACAAAAGATTGTTTAAAATCTGACCGATGCGCAGCTCATCACCGATCAGATACTCCGGCACCTGCGGTGATACGGTCATAAAAAAGCCAAGTCCTTTTTCCGTAATCTTATTCGTATGCTGCGAACGGATATAATCCAGCATGTTCCGGAAATGGAACCGCCTCGGCTCTAACGTAAACTTTCCTGCCTCCAGCTTGGAAAAATCCAGAATGTTGTTAATAATCTTATTCATATCCCCGCAGCAGCGTTCGATCAGACGCAGGGATTTTAAAGTCTTTTCCTCTGTCACAAAATCAAACATTTCCCGGACATTGCCAAGAATCCCATTCACCGGTGTGCGCAGCTCATGCGTTACATTCGCGACAAACTCAGACTTGACTTTCATCGCCTGCTGCGCCTCCTGGCGCACCTGCTCGACCTCCCTGCCCAGAAACTCCTTTTCCAGAATATCGTTCGCCATGCAGATATAGACCTCTTTGCCAAATTCATAATGCCCGATCCGCGCCTCGACCGGAAAACAGGTCATATTTTTCCGGTACGCCACCAGATTCTGCGGCGCGTCTGAAAATTCGTATTCCGTATCAAAACCCTGCTCCGATGCCTTAAACGTATTCGGAAACACGTCGCTGATCTGCTTTCCTTTCAGCCCTTCTTCATATTCCAGTTTTTTATCCGCCGCATCATTTGTATACAGAATCTGTCCGGATGTATCAAAAATCAGCACCATTTCCAGCGCCATATCCATCAGCGACAGATTCGGACTATACTCTGCGCCCATTACCCGCTCCATTCGCCAACTGCCTCCTTAAAAAACGAAACAAAGGCAGCAAAAACGTGCCTTCTTTGCCGCCTGCATTTGTGAACTATCATACAAATTTTAACATTTTAATTACTTCGCAATTAAAAACATCTTCTTTTGCAAGAGCAAAACACTCCAGTACATCCGGCGAGAACTGTCCGCACTCCCCGTTTAAAATCATTTCATAAGCCTTCTCCTTCGGAAATGGCTCTTTGTATACTCTCGGACTAATCAGCGCGTCATATACATCCGCTACCGATACTACCTGTACACCGATCGAAAGCTCCTCCCCTTTCAGATGATCCATCATCATATCCCGGTTAAAAATAACGGTCACCTTCTCGTCAAAAAAATCACCCTGACC